>JBAXXY010000360.1:0-1503 GCA_037127655.1 Lentisphaerota bacterium | reverse complement strand
TGCCTGGTCTTTTTGTCAGGATAAAATTATGACTACTGGCGGTGAGGGCGGTATGGTTACGACTAATGATCATGACTTATGGTCTAAGATGTGGTCGTACAAGGATCATGGTAAATCATGGAATGCTGTATATGAAAAAAAACATCCTCAGGGCTTTCGCTGGCTGCACGAATCATTTGGAACAAACTGGAGGATGATTGAAATACAGGCTGTTATTGGCAGAATACAATTACGAAGAATGAAGGCCTGGCACGAAACTAGATTGCAATATGCGAATCAGATTTGGAGTGCCGCAAAACTATGTAAAGGTTTAAGAGTTCCTGAAGTTCCTGATTATATTGATCATGCTGCATATAAATGTTATGTGTTTGTAAAACCTAATGAACTTAAATTAGACTGGAACAGGGATAGGATCATTGATGAAATAACAAGTCAAGAGGTGCCCTGTTATTCCGGTTCATGTTCTGAAGTATATCTGGAAAAAGCTTTTGATAATACCAATTTTCGCCCTGCAAAAAATCTTTCTAATGCAAAAGAACTCGGTAAAGCTAGCATTATGTTCTTAGTTCATCCTACTCTTAATCAGCATGAAATTGATAAAACATGCATGATATTGGCGGAAGTGATGGAGCTAGCAGTTATAAAGGTATGAACTATATATATTACAGAATGAATCATGATTTAGGTGAAATAACCATCTATTAACCTTTCGGAAATTTTCGGATGTTTCGTTGTCAAAAAAAAAGGAGACGGGTTATAAAACCAGTCTCCAATAAGGAATCAGCTGTTTTTTAGTTCGTTAACTTATAAACTTTTCGACCGGAGCCGTAAAATTATATAACCCAAGAGAGTTTGCTTCAGGGCTTGTAGCTGTAGCCTTAAAAGAATACTTCTTGCCGCTTTCAAGCCCGGAAATCCATCCGGTGTGCGATGAAGACAACTTTTCCTGCCAATCTAACTTTGTATCAGGAGAAGTTGGAGCTAATGCATAAGCGACTTTGTAGCTTGCAGCTTTTTTTATCAGGCTTATATTGAAATAAACCTCGCCTGGGTTTTCTCCCTCGGATATTTTGATAAATGCCGGAGCAGATAAAATACCAATTTTCTGAGGGGGGCTAGTAAGAGGAAAGCCTGAGCTTTCAAGTTTGGCTATATTTCCGTCGGCAATCGAATTGACATAATTGCTGATCGTGGAAAGGTGTTTTTCAAGAAAATATCTTTTCTCATTCTTGATGGCCGTATCCTCTTTTGAACCAAACTTGCATTTTGCGAGTGACTCAGAATAATCCTGTGATGCCGCTTGAAGAATATCAAGACTAGGCGTAGGACTTGGATAATATGCATTATCGGTTAATTTGTTAATAATAGTTTGTGAGATTTCAGTGAGTTCAAGGTCTTTGAATCTTCTGAAGCTAATTAAAGACTTTATTTTTTTCATAATAAACCTTTTTTTAGAATTATTAATTCATTAATTGATTCTTGCCTATTTTTTAATTTTAAAAA
>JBAXXY010000359.1:0-1506 GCA_037127655.1 Lentisphaerota bacterium | reverse complement strand
TCTTCCACATTTGAAAAATGACATCAAAAACCATCCTGTCAAAAAGATGATAGATAGGCGGTTATCAGTAACTATCTGTACCGATAACCGCCTTGTTTCAAATACCAATATCACAAAGGAACTCTCTATGATAGTAGAGAATTTCGACATCACGCCTAAGCAGCTTAGAGATCTGGTTATAGCCGGATTTAAAGGTTCATTCTTCTATAGCTGCTATGTAGATCAAAGAAAATTTGTCAGATTAGCAATAGACAGATACGATAAACTGGCAAAAGCTTATTTAGTTTAATTCCATGCAGTACAGGAAGTTTGGAAATACCGGAATTGAAGTTTCAGCTCTTGGATTTGGCGCTATGCGTCTTCCTATTATAGGAGCAAACCCTGCTCACATTGACGAAAAAGAAGCTTTAAGGATAATGCAATACGCTTTCGATAACGGCGTAAACTATGTGGATACTGCATATCCATACCATGAAGGTCAAAGTGAAGTAGTTGTCGGGAAAGCTCTAAAGCAAGGTTACCGCGAAAAAATTTATCTGGCTACCAAACTCCCCTCCTGGGCAATTGAAAGTTACCCCGATTTTGACAGATATTTCTACGAACAGCTAAATAAACTTCAGACTGATCACATAGATTTTTATCTTATCCACAATTTGCATGTCAATGTCTGGAGCAAAATTAGAGATATAGGAATACTCGACTGGTGCGATAAAATAGTCAAAAGCGGAAAGGTAAGATTCATAGGCTTCTCTATTCATGACACTAGCGCACTCTTCAAAGAAATCATAGATTCCTATAAATGGGATTTCTGCCAGATTCAATACAATTATATGAATGAAGATGTCCAGGTAGGAACTGAAGGACTGCTATACGCTGCGCAAAAAAGAATTCCAGTCGTAATTATGGAGCCACTGCTTGGTGGCAGCCTTGTTAATCTCCCGCCCAAAATTCAATCTATTTTTGACACTGCTCTAAAAAATCCAGTGGATATGGCCTTGCAATGGCTTTGGAATAAGCAAGAAGTCTCTCTGGTTTTGAGCGGAATGAGTACGATGCAACAAGTCAAAGAAAATATTGAGTATGCTTCAACGTCAGGCATAAATTCCTTTAGCGCAGAAGATGTTGCGCTTATGGATAAAGTTAAAAGCGAATACTCAAAAATCGCTCCTATTCCCTGCACAAAGTGCCGTTACTGCCTGCCCTGCCCCAAGAGCATTGAAATTCCTCATCTTTTCAGCCTATATAACGATGAGATGATGCATAAGGAAAAGAGCTCATGGTTGTATAAAATAATTTACAATAATAACATTCCTGAAAACCAACGAGCCGATTCCTGTATAAAATGCCGCATGTGCGAAAAAAAGTGTCCTCAAGGAATAAAAATTGCCGATCTGATGGATGAAGTCCACAAAGAACTTTTCGAGGCTGATTGATTTTTCCCTGGCAATCGGCTTTTCCATACTGGAATTAACCATTGCAATATGGAATAAATTGTTTGTTTTAAGT
>JBAXXY010000358.1:0-1542 GCA_037127655.1 Lentisphaerota bacterium | reverse complement strand
ATAAAAAATACAGAAGACAAAAGACCATTTACACAAAATTCCTTAAACAGCCCAAAATTAATATCCTTTTCTAAAATTATTTATATTAGCAAGACTTCACCGGCAGTTCTAATCAAAAATAGATAGACTCTAACACCGGCAGCATTTACAAAATTCTATTGTCCTCTTACCTCACTCGCTGCGCTCGTTTCGGATATAGCTTCGCTCATGAATCACTTCGGCAGGGGGCGTCTACGACTGTCGTCTATTCCTGACCCATTGCCTTGTTCATCTGAGCTACGCCTGTTGCCTTCCATGCTTCGCATAAGGCAAGAACTGCATTCAAAGCTATGTTTTCCAAGTCATTATCTGTATTGAAAGCGTAGCGAAAGCTTTAGCCAGCGGCTAAACGCTGAAGCAGCGTTAAGTTTTAAGAGCCCGAAAACCAAAACGAAAAAACAATACCCATAAAGCCATGCCTAGCGTGATAGTCCTGCATTGGGTGTATTCCAGTTGAGCGATAGCTTGGAACTGGCAAGGGCAAGCGTAGGCTGTGCAGTCTAGCTACTCCGGTTCTAACCGAGTATGCTAGAGGCATGGATCTAGTGCCGGAAGGCGTGGGTGGTTCAAGTCCCACCTCGCGCACCACCCTAATAATAAACAAGATATACAATAAAAAAGTAAAAATAAACTAGCCTCTGCTGTTGCTCCTAAAAGCCTCTGAAACCCCTTTTTAATACAAATTACAACAACAAAACAACAACAAAGTTTTTGAGGCTGATACCTTTAAATGATTCTTCCTGGCTCATTGTCAAATAAAGATTGATATTAAAGATATATCTTAGGAAAAGCTGAAGCTATTAATCGAAGGAATTGGCCTTATAGGAGAGTTTATAGGCAAAATTAAAATTAGTTGTTTAGCATCTGATAAACAATTCGAACCTAACGGACATTCTTAATCAGATTTTAGCGGATTTTTTCCTGTTACATTCCTCACATAAAAGTTGGATATTTCTTGCAGAATCTGAGCCGCCTTTAGACAATGGTATAATGTGATCAAATTCTAGCTTGTTTTGACTGCCACAATTTACACACCTGCCTAAATCTCTTCTCCATACCTCATGTCTTACCTCTTCTGGTATTTTTATTCGTGCAGCGTTATTTCTCTCATTGTTTGAAGCTACAGTAAAATTAATATTTACGCTTGTGTTGAAAAGCGTCCCTGAAGTAGCAGACTGACTAAGCAGATCAATGATATCCTTATATTTTTGTGAAGGATAAATCGCATCATGACCAATTAAAATATTTCCATGCATATTATGCTTACAATATTCACATCTATAAAGCACTGAACGGCCATTTGGACTTACTTCTATTAACTTCATCTCAATCTCGTTACATTTATTGCAAGCTTTTATTTGATAGTTTTTAATCACATAATCTTTCAAATTCTCAGATTCAATACTGATTTTTTTAAGCAAAATTTTCTCTCTCAATTCCTCTTCTTGGTAACTTTTTCGGAGTCTATTTTTTTCTCTTTGTTTGAGGAATAATATTATCGTC
>JBAXXY010000357.1:0-1564 GCA_037127655.1 Lentisphaerota bacterium | reverse complement strand
ATATTATATTCGAGTCGGAAGCTCTCTTCAGGAATTGAAAGGCAATGCTTTAAATGACTTCCTTTTAAAAAAGTCAGGCAAAAGCTGGGATGATGTACTAGAGCCTAAAGCCAGCTTTAAAGACATTGATGAAAAATCTGTCTCTTTCTTTTTAAAGGCAGCTTTTAAATCTGGACGGTTGACAGAAGATGAATCACTGGAAATTCAGGAGCTTTTTGAAAAATTAAGGCTCTCTGAAGGAAATAATATAAAAAGAGCTGCAATTATCCTTTTTGGAAAAGATCCAGGAAAATTTTATCCTAATTTGAGTATAAAAATTGGTAGATTTGGACAAACCGATGATGATCTGAAATTTGAAGAAATCGAAGAAGGAAACCTTATCCAACTTGTAAGAGAAGTTCCGGCGCAGCTAAACCGAAAATTTTTCATTAAACCTGTAGATTTTGAAGGTCTTCAAAGAATAGAAAAAGGAGAATACCCAGTTGCGGCCATTCGTGAAATGCTGCTAAATGCGCTTGTACACCGCGATTATATGGGAAGCTGCATACAAATTCGCGTATACGACGATAAGTTCTGTGTATGGAACGAAGGAACTTTACCGCAAGGACTTACTCTTGATTCGCTAAGAAGACAGCATCCTTCCCGGCCTCATAATCCTATTATTGCTGATGTGTGCTTTAAAGGAGGATTTATTGATGCCTGGGGAAGAGGTACGCTAAAAATCATAAACGCTTGCAGGCAAGCGGAACTTCCTGAACCGGAAATTATCGAGCAGGACGGCGGAATCCTTGTGACAGTTTTAAAAGATAAGTATGCATTAGAGCAATTGAAAAGGTTTGGCCTTAGTGAAAGGCAAATTAAAGCAATTGCGTTTATAAAAGAGAACGGGAAAATAATAAATTCCGACTACCAGAATATTAATGATGTTTCAGAACGAACTGCCTTGAGAGATCTTGAAGATCTATTTAAAAAAGAGGTGCTTTCAAAAAAGGGAGAGAAGAAAGGAACCTATTATATTTTGAAAAATGACTGATATATGGCGGTATTCTGTCGGTTATGGCGGATAAATGGCGGATAAATTACCCCAACTCATCTCTTTAGCCCTATCAATGAAATTTAACCAAAAATAGATATTGTTTTTATTTTTTTTATGAGCATAGAAAAACAGGTTTGTTATGACAAAGCATAATAGCAGAAAGCCTAGAGATGTGAATTTATACTTAGATATGGGGAACCCAACAGTAATAAATCGCATTGGACTGAAAAAGGACGGATGTGTAGTCTTTGAAGATATAAAAGGAGCAGTTACTCCTGCTGCAGCTTTCATTAGTAATAGTCATTATAGACAAAATAAGCCGCCCAAAATAATCAATCAAACTAGTCTCCTGCCTAATAGACTAATAATTGATTTCAATAAAGCCCTTTCCAATTATACATGTGTATTTGCAATTGATACAAATAAACCAGAAAAGAGTTTGCCTAATATAGTCTTTACTGGGTTAGTCCATGCAAAAGTACAAGAGTCTGAAAACAACATTTTAAAAGTACTAATATATAAAGAAAG
>JBAXXY010000356.1:0-1572 GCA_037127655.1 Lentisphaerota bacterium | reverse complement strand
CAAATATGGCTTATTGTGCATTTTTTTCACACCTGGCTAGTTATTCCTTTTTACCTCATTTTTGAATTTTAAATCTTTGGCATGGGCATTGCTCTATTGATAGGCAGACCTTATGAAATTATGAACAAAACATAAAAACTGGAGGTGTTTATGAAAAAGATTTTAACATTTATTAAGTATGAGGTCTCTTATCGAATATTAATGTTATTATGCATTCTATTTTCAGTTAGTTATTTACAAGCTGCAACTCAGAATACTTATATTGCAAATTCGGACTATTCTCAGGGGCTTATGAATGCTGCTCAGAATATCAGCCCTATCAGCAATGACAATTACATTGCATCTAATTGTCCTAATATTTGCTTTGTAACTCAACCTCTAAGTGGAAAAGCTACAATTTTACCAGGGAATAAAACTGTTCTCTACACACCTAATAGAAACTTTACCGGCGTTGATATTTTCTTTTATGCTCTAAAAGACAGATACGGTCGATTGTCAAATGAGACGAGCATATCTATATATGTTCTGCCAACTAACAATGCAAGCAATTATAGCATAGTACAAGCTGTGAGCGACAAAGCTCAGCTTTCCACCATTGCATTCAGCGGATTGGCCTTTATAACAGGTAATGCTGGGGCAGATACCTTCTTTCCCCCAGGAAAGGTGGCAGATTTCTTCGGATTCCAATATATGAGGGATGTTGATGCAGCAGGTTACGGACACAATACTACCTTCCTAAGCAGAGCAGCTAATAATGTACTCTATATTTTGAATGACAATCAAAAAGCAAAACTTGTAAATCTCGCAAAGATACAAGCGCCTATATATGTCGATTTTGCTTATAACAGGTTGCCATTGATGAATGCATTTCGTCGCAATCTAGAAGGTAATTTACCCAGCAAATCTTCAAACCTGAATGTCCAGACAGTTTCCAAGTACACGGCGAATCTTTATAGATATGATGCTGAGCTTAGTTATAACCGTGCAATAGTTTTAGGAGAAATCATAAACTCATTTACAGCTGATCAAAAAGTCTATTTGGGAAAAATGAAATTCAATGATTATTCCACATGGCCAGATGTGGCTGAAGATCAGACCCTTAAAAAGGGAATGACAAACAATGAGTTTATAGCAGTTATGACATATGCAAGTGAAATGTTTTCATGGTACAAGGGCAGTCTTGATGCTGATGTATATTTTTGCCCAGAACGACATGGTACTTATTTCGGTGGATTTTTCATGAAGGATTATCCGGCAATGAATAACCCAAATTACTTCATAAGCACTGCATTAACAGGTGATAGCGGTGAAGCATTTCTCAATGTTCTAAATACAAATCAAAAAGCTTTGATAACAAGTATCATTCCTAAACAAAAATCGGCTCTTAGCGAAATAGTTAAAATTCGGACAGCAGTTTCTTATGAATTACGGAAGGCAATTACAGGAGGTGTTATAGATAAATACAAGGTTTATGCGCTTATACAGCGGTACGGTGAACTTGATGGTCAAATGTCTGCTCTTTATGCAACACAGTTTGCTGCAGTTAACAAAACTTTAACAGCATCGCAGAGA
>JBAXXY010000355.1:0-1611 GCA_037127655.1 Lentisphaerota bacterium | reverse complement strand
CAGAACTGAATAAGCTCTATAACGAATATGCCAAAGCCTTAGATACAGATTTTGAATATTCCTCTGAAGGGTTGTTTCTACACAGAATGAAGCAGGCAATATCGGACGACTTCAGCTTTAAGTATTGGGACGGATGCATCCTGAATAGTTTTCAGGGCTTCGTATCAGATTACAGTCCTGGCAGATTCTATATCGGGAATACTCTCGACTACCATTATTAATTCTCAAATAGGAGGAGCAATAATGCTCATAGGAAAATTGGTTATATGTACCAAATGCGGTAAATATTTTCCTTATGTCAGAAAATTTGAATGGCTATTTTGTAAACCAATATGTCCTGAATGCAGGAATCTTAAAAGATCAAAACATTTTAAACAAAGACAACAAGAGTAAATAGGATTTAATCTATAGGACACTTAACGCGTCTTATAGATTATTTTTTTGTTTCAGAAAATAGGAGCAAAATCGCCCGTCATTTGCGCTACGGAAATCTCTCAAAACACCTCATTTTTGGTATAGCAAGAGGGTTATACTGCTAAATGTGAGGCTAAAGTGTTTGAGCGGAAACATCGGTTAAAATCTTAAAAAAGAGAGAATAATTAATTCCGTGCAATTAGAGCGATGTTTTTATTTACCCATATCTGAACATGGACAAGGAAGAAAAAATGTAATGGTGGTGACATTGTGAGGCCTGTTTTCTGCCATGGAATCTTAGGGGAATTTCATTCTTACTCTCCTTTTGCCCTTATAAGCGTCGAAAAATACAATCGACTTCAGATGCAGGTAAAGATTATGGAACTTATTATCCGCTCTCAGGTTTTTGAAAGGTTTTCAAATAATATCAGACTACGAGATAGGTCATTTACTCAAGCAATTCTTTTCAGCTTAACAATGCAAATGATTTGAGATATTTGTGCGTAAGTGAGCAGATAGTAGATTCCGAAGAAATCATAAAGTGGATAGAAGAAGTTATCCGCAAACTCAGAAAAGTTAAGGCTCAGAGTGTTTGTATTGAAAGGGAAGCTGGAAAGATTGTGGAGATGGAGGAGCTTGAAGTTTTCGGCAATGGGCTTTGAGGCTTTCAGAAGACCATTTTATTTTTTTGCTTATTATTGTCTTAAGAAAATACATCTATCTGGAATAAAGTTAGGTTAATCTACTATTTCGTAATTATCCCAAGTTGATTTGTCAGAGAAAATAATTTTTATTCTAGGTTTGGATTCAGTGTAAAAGTTTTTAATTAATAGGCTTCCTATAGAAGTAGTATCAGTTTTAGAATTTTGGAACTGTATCAACAAATCCGATCCTTTTTTAGTAAAATTTTGGACATTTTCTATTGTCATATCAGGTAGTCTGATTGTGTTTTATCCTCCAGGGTCAATGATAGTATCGTTGCCGTCGCCTTTGTGGTAGATATAAATGTCATTACCTGGTCCGCCAATTAGTGTATCATCTCCTTTAGTACTAGAGATATTATCAGCTGCGTAGTGTGGCAAACATATCATTATTGTCAGTGCGAATGTAATTGCTATTTTTCCAAGTTTAATTTTCCCCATCTAGTGTCATGTCAAACCTCTAAAGTCGGATAAAGTCTCTTAAGTTTCACACGAG
>JBAXXY010000354.1:0-1630 GCA_037127655.1 Lentisphaerota bacterium | reverse complement strand
GATCAATATTATATTTAAAAACTCTAGAGGCTCAGAATGGCCATTCCGACTTGCGGACAAGGGCATTCTAAAGGGTTTCTGTGAACGAATAACAAATAATCCATGTTTTTTATGATGCCTGTTGTTATTCTGCCCCCCGTTAGAATAGCACTTATAGGATAGGGGAGCTAAAATAGGGATTTTGATGAAATAATTTTGAGCCTCCAAAAAGTAATATATGCTTAAGTTTTTTGGTGAGCCTTAGCTGCAAAGTCGCTTTATTTCTTCAAGCACTATATAATTCAAATATCTAAAAATTATACTTCAACTTTGAAATATGATTTTAGATGGTTGGAGAATAAAATTAATTGGATAAGAAAAGTTAGCATAAAAGGAGAAGCAATGAAAACAAAAGTGGGTTTGTGGATTGACCATAGGGAAGCTATAATCGTAACTATCGCAGATAAAAAGGAAGAGATTAAACAAATAACATCAGAAGTTGAAAAACAGCCTCGCCGCTCGGGGGATTCACCACTTAAGGGATGCTATGACCATCTGCAAGTACCAGCCGACAATAAGAAATTAAAAGCTTTTACAGAACACATCAAAAATTACTACAATGAAGTAATTGCATGTATCCGTTGCGCAGAGTCTATTCTGATATTTGGCCCCGGTGAAGCAAAGCATGAGCTAAAAAGGCAACTTGAGAATGATAAACTTGACGGACATGTTGTAGGCATTGAAACTGTTGATAAAATGACTGAGCATCAAGTTGTCGAAAAGGTACGAAAATACTTTCTGAAATAGCATTCAACCTGATACGGGCAAAGTTGGGCCTATACCGTTTCTCAGCGTACTGCTAGAGCCACAAAATTATAATAGCCGAAAAGCTCAATCAGAAATAAAGGCTAAACTAGAAAAATACTCCAGAAAGATCAGAAACTCCTGCTATCCTTCGCCTGAAGGCAGAAGAACGCCTGAAAAAAACCCTGCCCAAAACAAGCGCTAAACTTTCTGAAAACGATACGCTGAAACTCATTCACGAGCTGCAAGTCCACCAGATTGAACTGTTAATGCAGAATGAAGAACTCATAGTTGCAAGAACAACGGCAGAAGAGGTAGCAGAGAAATACACCCAATTATACGATTTTGCCCCATCGGGTTATTTTACGCTTTCAAGAGACAGCGAAATCATTGAGCTGAACTTATGCGGCGCAAAAATGCTTGGCAAAGACTGTTCGAAGTTAAAAAACAGTTTGCTTGGTTTTTTTGTTTCCGACGATACCAAACCAATCTTCAATCTTTTTCTCGATAAACTATTCAACAGCAAAACCAAAGAATCCTGTGATGTGACATTGTCATCAACTCATGACAGTTCGCCTATGTAATGGTTGCTGAATAATTCTCAAAACATTAAAATTTGCCATTTCCATCCAGTAAAACCCACAACTGGTTTAAGTCTGCCATAAGCGTTTTTACAAAAGCATAGTCTTTCTATGCTTTCCAGGATGCAGTTCATTAACATCCAGGTAAAAGAGAGCAAAGAAAACAGAGCCAAAAATCCACCTAAGGATTTTGTCAAGATTCATCACTAAGATAGTCAGTGAAACTGCTGCCAAGACTGTCAGTGGAAGTTTTTCCATGACAAGCC
>JBAXXY010000353.1:0-1636 GCA_037127655.1 Lentisphaerota bacterium | reverse complement strand
TGTATACACTCTGCTTGTCGATTATCAAGAGTAGGGTATCCGGTTTTGATATAGTTTTGGTATAGTCTTGGAGATAGAACAGCAAGCATGACTAGAAAGGCAAACAGGCAATAGGCAATAGGCAATAGCAATGATAGAAGTGTGGTTTTATATTTGTTCTTTTTTATGCAAAGCAGGAATAAGGCAAGGAGAATAAATGGCATCGATATAATGCCTTCGCCTCTCACCAAAGCAAGCAAAGCTAAAGATACACCAAGCAAGATAAGCTTATATATTTTCTTGTCTTTGGCAAAACTGAAGGTAAAGTAAACAGGCAGTATATAGAAGAACATTCGTGCCCCCTCGAGCATAGGACTCATTCCCAATCTCATCATCTTAGGCGCAAGCAGATAAAACAAGGCGCCCCATGCTGCATATTTCTTATCCATGAAGAAACATAAAAGCCCATAGAGCGGAAATATAGTTAGAACATAGAACGCACAGCCAACTATCATTCCTGAATCCCAAGGGGGCAATCCCAGCATTGTAATCAGCCCCGACATAACAGGCACCAACGGAGGAATATTGTCCAAGAAAGCCCTGCTCCAATCGCCAATAGCAAAAGAATGAGCCATGGCAATATAAAGTCCTGCATCATTATTGTAACCAGTAATACAAACTATACTGATTACAGAAAAGACGACTCCCAGTATAAAAGCAAGCCACATTACTTTTTTTGGGTTAGAGAAGAAGAAAGAGAGAGAGTCGAAGAGTTTGTTTAACATAGTATTGTGTGTGTGGTTTTAAGTTTTGGGTTTAATGAAAGTTTAACCGCTAATCTTCACTTATCCACACTTAAAAAAATAATTTAATAACTTCACAGGTAAGCTGCCCGTGCTACTCTTTTCGAGCAATTTGTTTATTTTAAGCACAAAAAAAATCTTTTGAGAGATATAATCAGCTGAAAACTCCGGCGATTTTGAGAATAACTCCAAGTACTCCCAAGACAGAAATACTGATTGAAATCATAAACATTTTCATGGTAAAAGCGCGCTGATCTCTGTCCCTGTGTTCAAGATTGTCTGAAAGCCTGTTGATGGAATGAATCATTTGCTCGAAGCGTTTATCCACCTGCTCGAAGCGTTTATCCACCTGCTCGAAGCGTTTATCCACCTGCTCAAATCTTCTATCTACACCAATTTTCATGTCATTTAACCTACTGTCAAGGTCCACTCTCATGCCATTGAATCTGGTGTCAATATCAAGGCGAAGAGTTTCATTCTGCTTTTCGATACGGTCGATCTTCTGATCCATTAGCCCGGATCTTACATCAGCATCTTTCTTTACTTCGCTGAACTTCTGATCGATATTTTTCTTTATGTCATTGAGCTTGTCGTCGATATCGGTCTTAAGTTCATTGTTCTGTTTTTCAATTCGCCCTATTCTCTGATCCGTTATATCGAATCTGAGTTCAAAGTATTTAGTAGTGGGAATAATATTTGTAACTAAAACATCTACTGTCTCTTTATTAAGCGTAATTTTTTCAACCTGTTCTTCCATATCTTTCCCTCTGTGAATTGTAAATTCTTTACTTTCGTGTTATTAAGCGCCATCCGCAAATAAAATCAAATCCCCTACATGCATATATATTATACTC
>JBAXXY010000352.1:0-1637 GCA_037127655.1 Lentisphaerota bacterium | reverse complement strand
TTTCAAAGCTTGCAGGAGGTGTAAGTTGTCCTGCATTTTTAGGAAGATTGCCGACTCCAAACAAAAAGTCGGTATTTGGTATTTCAGGCATAGAGACCGGCGTTGAAAACCTATATGCTCCCTGAGGAACAACATCGAGATTCCGAAGCTTTATTAGAGCAGTTCGCTGTGCTGATGTAAGCGTTTTATTAACTTCTGAAAATTTTAATGCATAAAGAGCTGACATCTGTCCATCTAAATAACCGTAACGCTCAATGAGAGAATAGATTTTGCTCTTATCAATAGTTCCGCCTGTTATAGACTTGCGCAATTCGACAGAAACATTTGTCCTTATCTGTTTAATTTCTGCAAGAGCAGACATTTGTTTATCAATAATTTCCGTAATCAAACTTCTTTGTTTGGAATTTAGAATATTAAGAAACTCTTTTCCGCTGTTCCCAGTGATGGCCGTACTTATAAAATAATTTGGATTATTCATTGCAGGATAATCTTTCATAAAAAAACCTCCAAAGTATGTGCCATGACGCTCGGGACAGAAGTAAACATCGGCATCCAGATTTCCCTTGTACCAGGAGAACAATTCGCTGGCATATGTCATAACAGCCACGAATTGATTGTTGTTCATGCTTTTTTTAAATTGAGCATTTTCTTTAACATCCGGCCATGATGAGTAGTTGTTAAACTGCATCTTTGCCAAATATGCCTTCTGGTTATCAGTAAAAGATCTGATTATTTCGCCCAAAACTAAAGCTCGTTCATAACTTAGTTCGGCATCATTCTCGTAGAGGCCTGCAGTAAATTCAGAAACAGTTTTAGCATTAAGCCCTGTTGAACCTAAAGGAATTTTGCCTTCAAGAGTTCGACGGAAAGCATTGGTCAAGAGAAAACGGTTATATGCAAATCTTACATATATAGGTGCCTGCTTCTTCGCCAATGATATAAGTTTTGCTTTCTGGGAATCATTTAATATATAAAGCACATTATTTGCTGCACGGGAGAGAAATGTGGTGTTATGTCCGTATCCTGCGGTGTCCACATCCCGCATATATTGGAATCCAAAGAAATCCGCCACCTTTCCTGGGGGGAAGAAGGTATCTGCGCCAGCGTTGCCGGTAATAAAAGCAAGGCCGCTGAATGCAATGGTAGAAAGCTGAGCATTGTCGCTCATAGCCTGTTCAACGCTATAGGTATTTCCTCCCGAACCTGTATTACGGCCTTTTTTCGTTGATGTTTCTTTTTTAGACTTTTCATTATTACTCGTCTGACTTCCTTTATTCTCATCGTTCTTATCGGGAGGTGGGTCCAGCTTTTTAAGTATTTCAGGATCAATCCCAGCTGAACTAATAATTGTGTCTTCTGAGGGCCCCCCATGAATACCGATATCCCGCATAGCCTTATGAATAGCTTTAGCATCTTCTTCTGAAATTGTTGAGTCCTTATATTTTGAAAGAATCTCAAGAGCCGCGTTTTTTTGTTCTGAAGAAATATTATCTGAAAAGCTTTTATTATTAAGAGCAATTAATAAGGTTGCTATTATCGAGAAAAGTAAAACTCTAGTTATAAATCTGTTCATTGAAAGTTCTCATATATTATATTGTTTTATTCAGTCCTTCTGATAATAGAAAAGAATCATTACC
>JBAXXY010000351.1:0-1641 GCA_037127655.1 Lentisphaerota bacterium | reverse complement strand
ATCAATATCATTCTTGATAAAGAATTTATTGAATTAAGAAGCTTATAAAATTACCGTTTATTAAATTCAAAACAGAAAATAAAAACATCACTTTTCAGGATAATCCGATTAGGGATGTTTTTACTTCTTATTGAGACTATGTCTTATGCTCCAGAAGACTCTTTCAATTTTTTTATTATGTCGTGACAATTTTTAGTATTGAGTTGAGATTTCTGATTAAGGCCATGATTCTTGAGGCAATCATCAAAAGAGAGGTTTTGCTTTGAAGCTAAGTTTGTCATAAAAGTTATTTGGCTTTCAGTCGCAGGCGACGGTGTTTGTTCTTTAACAAAAGCTCTCTTGGGCTTATCAGCGTAGAATTTATTATCTGAAACCGCTGGCAACAATGGAAATGGCTTACATTCTAGAATCGGTTTACAGTCAATTACTTTCCTATTGACCTGAGCTTCAACTGAATTTCTGAGTATATCTAAAACCCTATCCAGATTCTCCTTGATTTGCTCATGACTTGAACCATCGGGAAGTTCGTCCTCTATAGTAGCAGAGCAGATTTCAGTGTTAGTTGATGTATCTTTGTAAAATGATGCATTAATTTTAGTCATAATTTGACCTCATAGTTTAGTGTTTATATATTTGAATTCTGCTTTAAGCAAAATCGGTTTAATGTTGTCCATGTGAGAGAAGCTATTCTCTCTTGAAATGATGCTTCATAAAAGCATCTTGTTTTTTATCTAGAGAGTGATTGAGAGTAAAGATATTTTCAAGATTATTCTGTACTTGAATAAGCCTCTCTTTGATGATGCTGTTCTTGTTTTTATTTCCCAAGCTATAAGCAAGCCTAAGATATTGCACAAGAGCAATATGATAATTATCATTTTCGACTTGCTCTTCGTTGTCTAAATCATCTTGGTTTAATATTTTACCTTGCAGTAATTTGGATTCAGGCGAACCGCTATCGAAAGTATCTATTAGTTGGTTTATTTCTCTGATGCTTTCTATTCTTCTGTCATAATCTTGAAGATACTTGTTCCATGCCTGATCAAAGTGATCCCAAAGCATCATAAGTTTTTCATTTATTTCCATAGGCGTCTCATAGGATTTGAAGCAATAAAAAAGGAACCAGATAAGTCTTCTAAAGCTATCTAGTTCCTCTAAATGAAAATTAGACCCAAACTAAATATTTAATGGATATTGATTTGGGTCATATCACTATGCTATCTGTTGTTTTAGGTCTCCTGCCTTGCTGTATAGTCTTTCCGACCACTCTTTATAGCCAAGAGATCCAACCATCCAGCCTAAATTTTCATAATTGTGATAGGTTTTTGCTGCCATTTCAGCTTTCAAGTATAGAGTTATAGCACGGTCTCTGTCCTTTAAATAATTTAGAACAGGATATGCGAGCAAGCGGTAATCGTCATAACTTTCAGCAGTCTCCTCAGCCTTTTGATATAGTTCTGTAGCCCATTTCTTCATGCGTAGATGACTTCTTACTAAACGAGCTAGATTCCAAAAGGCATGTGAGTTCTTGCAA
Organism: Lentisphaerota bacterium; assembly: GCA_037127655.1. Lineage (GTDB taxonomy): Bacteria > Verrucomicrobiota > Lentisphaeria > Victivallales > GWF2-38-69 > GWF2-38-69. The sequence continues at coordinate 110 of JBAXXY010000351.1, read as the reverse complement.
CCCTTTTCCATCATTTTAATATATTTTAGTTTATCTTCGCGGGTTGGATTTTTTGCTCTTATATCGAGTGGATTAAACTCCGCAGAGTCCGAATTACATAAGTTTTGTAT
>JBAXXY010000350.1:0-1645 GCA_037127655.1 Lentisphaerota bacterium | reverse complement strand
ATTTTCCTCTTTGACTTCTGGTATGGTTCGGCTGTTCTGCATCTCAAACCTCAATATAAAGAAAAATTGATGGAGAATGACTTCCTTAGGATTAAAAGGATCACAAGCCCAGTACTTAAACCTAATTTAGATCAAGTTGAAGTTAATTTTGAGAATATCATCGAAGACAAAAAGAGTGGCAAGATAGATAGAATAAAAGAAACTCACAATATGCGCTATTTGTTTCTTCCTGAACTTTATTATTTCATGAATCAGAACGGACTAAAATCCTTAGCTTCATTTGAATGGATGACCGATAAAGATATGACTTTGGAAACTTGGAACGGACTTATTGTGGCAAAACTTACCTGATTACTTATAATGAAATTAGTTAATCTGATGATGTTGGATTAGCGTTTATTGGTGTTCATTCGCGGTTAAGGTCAGTTTATTAAGTTAAAAGTTGATAATATATGCAAAGAAAAATTTAGGAATTAGACAATGACCAATTTATTAATACAGATTAAAGATGATTCAAAAACTAACGATGTAATAAGATTCTTAAAAGATATTGATTTTCTTAAAGTGATTGTGCAAGACGATATAAAAAATAAAAAAGTAAGCCTTAAAGATGCTTTTGGAATTTGGACCGATAATAATATTAATCTATCAGATATAAGACAAAAAGCCTGGCGTTGAAATTAGTATGTTACTAGATACGAATATTCTAATAGAAGTATTTAAAGGCAATAAGGAAATATTTGATGCCTTGCAGAAAGAAAATGATCTTTGTATATCTTCAATAACATCAATGGAACTTTATTTTGGCGCATTAAATAAACCCGAAACTACAAAGATCCAAAAAGCCTTAAGAGCATTTAGAGTAGTTCATTTGAATCAAGAAATTTCAATAAAAGCAATTGAGTTAGTTGAAACTTATTCCAAAAGTCACGGATTGATGATACCTGACGCTATAATAGCTGCTACTGCAATTATCGAATCGACTAGCCTAAAAACTCTGAACAAAAAGGATTTTCGTTTTATAAAAGAATTAAATATTTGTTAATTATAAAGTATTTATTCATAACTGTTTAAAATGCTAAGAGAAAAGAATCATTAGCGTTCATTCGCGGTTAAGGTCAGTTTATCATGTAAAAAGTTCATAAAGTTCATAAAGTTTGTAAAGTTATAAAGTTTGTTAAATTCGCTAAATTCGTGGTTTGAAATGAATACTCCTGAAATAAAAGCATTTTTGAAAGACATTGCTATCAATTTTTAAATTAGAAAAAAACACATAATATGCGTTATCTATTTCTTCCGGAACTGGATTGTTTCATGAATCAGAATGGACTTAATACCTTAGCTTCGTTTGAATGGATGACTAATAAAAATATGAGTTTAGACTCTTGGAATGGAGTGATTATTTCCCAAAAATGAAAAAGATATGCATTATTCATCCTGAAGGAAATATAAATAACAATCCAAACTTGACTGGTATAGTCGAGATACTATGCGAAAACGGATACGAAGTAGACATATATTCTTCGAAAAGAACTGAAATATATCAAAAATCACCATGTAAGGGTAGCAACTTATTTCTAGAAGATTGTACTAACCAAGAAGAACTTGAAAAGATATTATCTCACAAATTTACCGAGCAATATTT
>JBAXXY010000349.1:0-1648 GCA_037127655.1 Lentisphaerota bacterium | reverse complement strand
GTTCAATAGTTTATAAAACAAGAAATTGAATTATTTTCATCTTTAAACTTTATTCTTTTATCTTGTTATATTTAAGGAATTTATGGAAAAATCAAAATTAAAAGTTATTTCTGTGGTAGGCACGAGGCCTGAAATTATACGGCTCTCATCTGTTATTAAGCTTCTGGAGAAGCATGTCGAGCACAAACTCGTCCATACAGGACAAAATTATGATTATGAGCTCAATCAGATATTCTTTGAGGAACTTAAGTTACGCAAACCGGATTTCTATTTGGGCGTTGACACTTCTTCTCTGGGGCATGTTCTTGGTGAGACTTTGATAAAAGTTGAAGAAGTATTCAAAACTGAAAAACCAGAGGCCGTACTTATTCTTGGTGATACCAATGCAAGCATCGCCGGCATTATAGCAAAACGGATGAAAATACCGATTTATCACATGGAAGCTGGAAACCGTTCTTATGACCTTAATGTGCCTGAAGAGATTAACCGCCGCATAATAGACCACATCGCTGACTTTAATCTGGTATATACAGAAAATTCAAGAAGACACCTTCTTTCTGAAGGTCTCCATCACAGACATATTTATGTGACTGGTTCACCGATGTTTGAAGTGCTTGAAGAAAACAGAAAGGAAATTGAGAGTTCTAAAATTCTAAAGTTGTTGAATCTCGAAAAAGGTAAATACTTTATTGTAAGTGTACACAGAGAGGAAAATGTAGATTTTCCTGAAAACTTGCGAAAGATTCTTACTGTATTGAACAGGCTTGCATCTGAATACGATTTGCCTGTAATTGTTTCTACTCATCCAAGAACCCGTAAACGCATGGAAGAGATCAAAGACTTAAAGATGAATAAGCTTGTGCAATTTCTTAAGCCCTTCGGATTTTTTGATTATAATTCTCTTCAGATGAATGCTAAATGCGCTGTTTCTGATAGCGGAACGATTAGTGAAGAATCCAGTATATTGAATTTTCCTGCTGTTACAATACGCCTTTCCCTTGAAAGACCTGAAGCTATTGATGCAGGTACAATTATTCTTACAGGGCTTAATCCAGATATAGTTATGGATTCGATAAATCTTGTTATTTCTGAATTTGAAGCAACTGGCGGCTACAGCACCCAGATTTGCCCTGAATATATGGTAAATAATACTTCATGGCGTGTCTTGAAGCTTATCCTTGGAACTACAAAACTCAGTAACCGCTGGCGCGGTATAGAAGAAAAAGAGATTTAACGCAATGGGATGCAAGTGACGCAATGAAATAAAAAGGTCTACGGATTGCACGGATTTAAAGAAAAGTAAATATGTCTCAACTTAGAAAAATATCATTTTATAATTCTACAGAAACTGCTCCTTTCTTGAAAAAGTTGATTGAAGAAATTGAATCGCAATCAGTTTATAAATGTAATGAGAATTATTCTCTCCCTACTAATGAGTACAAAAATGCCAGAACCTTTTTAGGGAAAGTTAAAAAAAGATACAAAATGTATTTGGGGCATTCATTGCATTTGATAAAAAGAAATAATTCTTCAATCAAAGTCTGCACTACAAATCCTTTCTTTGCTCCATTATTATCTGCAAAATTTAAAAACAAAAATGTTAAGACAATTAATCTTGTTTATGATTTATATCCTGATGCATTAGAAG
>JBAXXY010000348.1:0-1653 GCA_037127655.1 Lentisphaerota bacterium | reverse complement strand
ATTCAGGCAAATAAGACCCGGGTTGTATGCTAAGCCTTTTGAAATGATTAAATTTAGGACTATGACTGATGAACGGGATTCTGATGGAAAGTTGTTGCCTGATTCAGTGCGGTTAACTCATTTTGGCAAATTTTTGCGTTCAACAAGCCTTGATGAATTGCCAGAATTATGGAATGTTGTAAAAGGAGAAATGAGTTTAGTTGGTCCGAGACCACTTTTGATGCAGTATTTGCCATTGTATTCAAAAGAACAAGCTAGAAGGCATGAAGTTAGACCTGGAATAACAGGCTGGGCACAAGTTAATGGCAGGAATGCAATTTCATGGGAAGAGAAGTTTAAGCTCGATGTCTGGTATGTGGATAATCAAAACTTCTGGTTGGACATAAAGATACTATGCCTTACAATAAAAAAAGTATTTATTCGGGATGGAATATCTTCTGATAGCCATGCCACCATGGAACCATTTAAAGGGGGGTAAATCTTGAAAAAACTTGCAATTTTAGGAGCCAGCGGACATGGCAAAGTAGTAGCTGAGATTGCAGAGCTGAATGATTGGGATGAGGTTATTTTTTTTGATGATGCCTGGCCGCGAGTTTCTTCAATAGAACATTGGAAAGTATCAGGAAATACTGATGAGATGATAAAGAGGATTGATGATTTTGAAGGTGCTATTGTTGCAATTGGTAATAATTTAATAAGATTTAACAAAACTGATCATTTGCTAAAATCAGGATTTAAATTGGTTAAGCTTATTCATCCTAATGCTGTAGTTAGCAAGTATGCCGAAATAGGAAAAGGGACTGTAATTATGGCAGGGACAATAATTAATCCGTTTTCAAAAGTGGGAGAGTCTAGCATAATTAATACTTCTGCAACTGTAGATCATGATTGTCTAATAGGAGAGGCTGTACATATTTGCCCTGGCACTAATTTGTCTGGAGGGGTTATTATTGGAGATAGAAGCTGGATTGGAGTTGGTTCTGTTGTAAGACAGTGTATAAAAATAGGAAAGGATGTTGTTATTGGAGCTGGGGCAGTTGTAGTAAAAGATGTTAAAGATGGAAATACTGTTGTCGGTATTCCAGCCAAACCAATTTAAGAATAGGTTTTTAATATGCTCAATACAAAATTTCCCCCTTGGCCGAGTTTTACGGAAGAAGAGGCTGATGCTGTTCGTGATGTGGTATTGTCAAATAAAGTTAATTATTGGACTGGAATTGAATGCAGGGAGTTTGAAAAGGAATTTGCTCTCTGGGTTGGGACTAGATATGCGGTAGCTTTGGCAAATGGAACTGTTGCTCTTGATGCGGCTTTGAAAGTTTTAGGAATTGGAGCTGGAGATGAAGTTATTGTTACTTCTCGCACTTTTATAGCCTCGGTTTCATGTATTGTTAATGCCGGAGCAGTTCCTGTATTTGCTGATGTTAGCCCTGATTCTCAGAATATTGCAGACGAGACTATTAAACTCGTACTTACTTCCAAAACAAAAGCTATAATCTGCGTTCATCTTGCTGGTTGGCCTTGCGAGATGGATGGAATAATGGATTTTGCAAAACAATATAATCTTTTTGTTATCGAAGATTGTGCTCAGTCACATGGAGCTAGATATAAGGGAAAAAGTGTCGGCAGTATCGGGCACATAGGTGCCTGGTC
>JBAXXY010000347.1:0-1670 GCA_037127655.1 Lentisphaerota bacterium | reverse complement strand
GTATTAAAGAGGCACTGTTCAAAGTAGTTATTGATCTTAGGAATTATCTGTTTGTCAAAATATGAACTTTTATAATAGTTTAATAGAGTTAGAACTTCCGAAACTTTAAGTTCAGCGTTATGGCTAACAAGATATAAATCTTTATTTATTCGGCTCTTGATGACCTTTATTATTTCTTTGCACAAATCATTTACATATACGAGTTTGATTGAACCATCTACAATGATTTCCGGGGTTTCATTATGGGTGAGCTTATAGCAGAAGGTAGCAATGGCAGAATTATAATTTGGGCGGCCAAATGGACCGAAGACATTAGGAATAACCAGACCGGTAAAAATAGCGCCGTTTTCTTTAGCCCAGAGAGCAAGCATTTCTCTGCACTCTCTTTTTGCCTTGCCGTACAAATTATCTTTTTCTTCCTGGGTAGAAGATGATACTAATAAGTGAGGACTGACATTTTCGGCCTTTAAGGCAGAAATAAGTTTTCTGGTTAGATTAATATTTTCGTCATGAAGTATTTGCATATCAGGATGGCGATTGATCGCTGCCATATGAACTATTACATCGCAGTTTCTGACAAAGTTCCTTAACTCTGATTCGTCTTCAAAAAAAGAATCTTTAAAAGGAATTCTTTGAAACTCTTTATCTAATCCCAGGAAATTATAGAGATGCGTCCCTATAAATCCCGCCTGCCCCGTTATTACAATTCTCATGATTTCCGCAATAGTAAAGATAAAAGATCAAAGTATAAAGAAAAAGATTATCTTGTTTTTCTTTTATTTCCATTAAGCACAACTTTATCTTTGCACTTTTTACTTTATTCTTTTAGTCACACTTTAGTCTTTCTTCTTTCTTCATATTACTTATCTCTTTCTACTTTTATCTTTAAATCTTCTCTGATAAAGTCGAGCTGAAGCAGAAGCTTCTTTGTTCGTTCGATATCCAGAAGTTCGACATTATGTGAATTATAGGACTCTACTTCCATGATATGCTTATCTCCTTTTGAGAAGAAAAGATCATAATTCAAATCTCTCGTATCAGCTGGAACCCTGAAATAATTCCCCATGTCCTCGGCTATTGCCATGTCTTCTTTGCTGACAAGATCTTCATATAGCTTTTCACCGTGGCGGGGACCGATAATTTTGATCTCATTATTGGCTTTGTATAAGGATAATAGAGACTTGGCTACAATTTCAACTGTCGTTGATGGAGCCTTCTGAACAAATATGTCTCCCTGATTACCGTGTTTAAATGCAAAAAGAACAAGTTCCACTGCATGATCCAAAGTCAGCATGAATCTGGTCATCGCAGGGTTAGTTATCGTAAGAGGCTTTCCTTCTTTTATAAGTTGAACAAATAAAGGTATTACTGAACCGCGTGAAGCCATCACATTGCCGTATCTTGTCCCGCAGAGGACTGTTCCGCCTTCCTGAGCATTCCTTGAACGCGCTATCATAACCTTCTCCATAATAGCCTTGGTCATTCCCATAGCATTGATGGGGTAAACAGCTTTATCCGTACTCAAAACAATAACTTTTTTAACCTTGTGCCTGACTGCGGCATCAAGGACATTCTCAGTTCCTATGATGTTTGTGTTTACTGCTTCTATTGGAAAGAATTCACAAGATGGCACCTGTTTGAGAGCTGCTGCATGAAAAATATAATCCACA
>JBAXXY010000346.1:0-1673 GCA_037127655.1 Lentisphaerota bacterium | reverse complement strand
CTGTGGTACCGACAATGAATATGTGGCTGCATAAATCCTCGGATGTCATCATCAATTTAGAATCATTCCCGGTTTGCAAGTAATTATTTTTGCGTGAAGCTTCTTTAACAGGATTAGTAAAGTAAGAAATATTACCAAGATCTACATTTCTTTTATCTTTTGAATCCACATTTTCTGGTCTGCCATAAAACACATTTTTTTTCAATTTTAAACCAGGTAAATCTGTATCAGGCAACAATAAGGACAAACATGCTTTTTCACAATTTAAAATTTCCGGATAGAAGCGATGTTCTGATAAGACTGTATACAAAGAAACATTCCTCAACTGAAAGTCTGTAGCTCCACTAATACTAAATATTTGCATAGGTCGTAAACAACTATGGGAGCCTGACATAGCAGCTCTTAGACTTCTAGAAAGGCTCATTCCTACTTCTTCATTCGATGCATAAACCACTGAAGTTGCATAATAACCTCCAGTCCCTGGGGTCTGCTGAAGGTGTTTAATTGAATCTTCAAGTCTAGCATCTAGGAATTCTAATTGAGAGTTAGATACTGAATACTGCATAGTTACGGAAAGATTTGCATCAGCATGGGACCCAGCTTGTGATGCTGTTGCTTCTCCAGGAAATGTTTTAGCATTTGAAATATTTTCTTGTCCATCTCCACCATGAAAGAAATTTCTAAAACCTCTTTTAAATCCCTTCAATGCGTGCACTTTTTGGGGAGTAGAGACAGTTTGTTGAATAGTAACTTCACTTATTGTGTTAGTTGTGCTATTATTTTCTCCTTCAGCTTCTCCCAGTGTATCAGAAAATGTCTGAGTTATTAAAGGTTTTATTTTATTTCTTATAGTGAATTTGTTTTCAAAAGCCTTTTTTATATCCTTATGAGGAGCTTTAGAAACAGTAAATACAATAGAGAAATCCTCATCTATGTCATGATGAGATTCTAAAACATCATTAATGCTGGCAAACGGCCTTGACTCTTCATCTCTTTCGGCAATTATTTCATCATCTTTTGGCGTTTTATAAGAAGGCATTCCCGTAATACAAAAGACTTTTTCCTTGTTAATGATTTTTTCCAATCTCATTGCCGAAGAGTCTGCTAGCTCTTTATAAAGCAGAGATTCAGGAAATGCTCTTCGTGAAAAATTGCTGCATAATATTTTGAAGCGCTCTTTTCGTTGATTGATTGTTCCAATGCTTTCGAGTTGTTCCTGATTAAATTTTAAGCCCAAATATAGCTTATAGGATTTTCCAGTTTTTTGAGCAATCCATAAAAGTTCCTCTCCTTCTTTCAAAGTAGGCAGAAGATTCTCCCAATCATATGGGCGAGGAAATCGGTCTCTATGCCCTAACTGTGTTATCTCTGCAAGAAGCACATCATTAAGACCTGTTTGAATCGATTCGCTATTAAGCTCTAAAAATTCAATGGGACTGTTAAACTCAGAAATTCCGCCAGATAGTTCCCAAAGCAAACTTCCCTGGCACTCCTCTAACATATTTTTCAGTTTTTGTTCAGTAGATTTTATCTTTTCTAAATACTTGAGATCTTTATTATTTCCATAAACAGGAATTGTAACTTCAACTTCATCTCTAGTTGATTGAGCCTCTATTCCATAACTATCTATTTTATTACTATACATTTTAGTACTCCCTAATCTCTATATGTAC
>JBAXXY010000345.1:0-1703 GCA_037127655.1 Lentisphaerota bacterium | reverse complement strand
ACTTAATTAAATATCTTTTATATGTCTATCAATTTTGGCTGGTAAACTTTATGAACCTTCTTTACTTCCTAAAATATTTTCAATTTTTTCTGATAGTAATTTCGCTGAGTTTCTGGCTGAATATTTCTCAAGTTTGGCCAGATCAATTTTCCATTCAACTTCATTTTTCAGATAAGAAGACAAAAGTCCAGCAAGGTTAACCTTAATCTCTGAATCTGTCATAGTTTCATCGTATCTAAAGGTAGATTTATCAGCATTAGCTTCATGCATTATTTCACAGACTGAACTCTCCTTGTGAAACATGGCAAAAACCGGTTTTTTGCTTAACAAAGACTGAAAAACCTTTGATGCTGTATAATGTTTTTCTGTGCTTCCGATTATCATAACTCTCCAGGCAGAACTAAGATAATTAAGAATATGCAAATAAGGCTTCCTCTCTCTGCTTTCGATAACTATATCCTCAATACCTGCTTCTTTGGCGTATGACTCTATAGACTTATGAGAATAACTGCCTGTTCCGATAAAAAAGAACTTTATGCTGTTATCAAGTTTGCCGCTATTCCTAAGATCTGAAATGACTTCAAAAAGCAACTTAATGAATAGCCCCGATTTTGGAAGAAAGGCTCCGGCATAAACGACTGGTTTGCAATCAGGATATTTATCCCAAGGGTAAGAAATGCCATCTAGTTTAATTTCATGATCTCTTGGGTCAAAACCATAAGGCATTCCGACATGTTCAATTTGTTTATCCTTGAAATTTCTGTTCAAGACACCCTGATAGTAGGCTGTAGAAACACCTGAAATGAGAGAAGCTTTCTTTACCGCATAAGGTTCAAGAATACTTGCTACCCAGTTACTGAGAACAGAGCGAATACTCCTTCTATTGGTTATGTCTCTCATCCATGGATCAATATAGTCAATTCCATAAGGCACTTTTGTCTTTTCATAAATCATACGCCCAAGCACTGCCTGATAAAAAGAAGGAATAGGTATCCATATAAAATCTATTTTCTCTGTTCGGATTATCTCAAGCGCTTTTTTATATAGTTGAAAAAAAGCTCTCAAGCCTATATCTCCAATAATTCGAGGCTTAGTTACCCTGAAAGCATTAACCCTAGTAACTTCAAAATCAGATGAAAATGTTCTCTCAAAATCATAATCAGGAGGCTCCTCATAAAACTCCTCTTTGACAGTCAGCACTCTCGGTTTCCATCCAAAATCTTTCAGGTAATTACCAATCAGCCTCGGTCTGTGAACTCCAGCCAGATTCGACGGATGCCAGTGTGCGTAGATTATGAGCAATGTTTTCATTGTGTTTCTAGATTATTTAGGGATAATCAGTTCTTTTTTATTCAAATTGGAAGCTACTTCGCTAAATGAACTTCCATAGCTTCCGTATATTTTGCAGCAATGGGATAAACTATATAGGTCAACCATGGAATGAATCATTCCAGTTTTAGATCCTCTGCCTATCTCTCCATCTTGCACAAATATTCGATCTTTTCCGAATATTTTAATGACTTCATTTTTCACGCTCACAGAGTCAGAGGCAAGGTAGAAATTAGTCTTAGATTGAATATCTACTTCATTATTCATAGCTCCTATAAATTTCGCCAAAGGAGTTTTTCGGATAGATTCAGTATGGTCATTCTGACGGATATGCACTCCAATAGTGTAAGAGTCAATAAGGGATACATTTTTTT
>JBAXXY010000344.1:0-1713 GCA_037127655.1 Lentisphaerota bacterium | reverse complement strand
GTTTGACGACTTTTTTCATCAAGTCTAATTCTGGCTTTTTAAATTTACCAATAAATATATTGCTCCAGAATTTATGGGACAAGAAAAAGTGTTTATACACTTGTTCCAAAACTTTTTTGCCAAAGGAGATACGGTTTTATTAAACGAGGCATCTAAAAAATCTATTACAGAAAGGGCCTATAGTATGATGGCCAATCAATTAGGTTTAGCCGCGCCTAGCTTGATTATTAACACGCCCGATAATAAAAAAGTTTCTTTGTATGATCAAAAAGCGCCCTATACTTTTCTTGCTTTTTGGGACCCTACTTGTAGCCATTGTAAAGTAGAAATTCCAAGACTCGATTCTTTTTACAAAGCTTCTTGGAAAAATTTAGAAGTCAAAATATTTTCCGTGAATATTAATTTTAAGGAACTGGCTGCATGGAAAACTTTTATACAAGAAAACCATTTCCTTATATTAAAAAACGCTATTTCTATATATAAAAACCTTCTCCTGATATAAGAAACCCATTTTCCTATATAAAAAAATCCGCCGTCCGATAGTAAATGAGACGGATGTCTCTTCGAAGCTTTCGGCGAAAGACGCCCTACCAAGATGAAACGGCAGTTAAGCTAAAAGTGAAGAACTAGAGGGTCAATCGACCCAGTGAAAAGTAGGAGACAGTCAGCTATTTTTCCGAATCTCTCTTGTGTTTTCTATCAATTGAACTCATCCACACCTTACTTTGCATCAGACATCATCTGGAGGGACGAGCTTTGTCTCGTCCGCTAAATGCCGGTTCTGGCAAAGCAGAACCCTTCCTTCTAGTTTGAATTCGATATCCGCAGAAAAATCAAAAACTTCGTACCTTTAGAATTTTAGAACTTCTTTAATTTAATGCAGAGCACATAGTTATCGAGGCACATCAGATTGATAATCAAATAGTGCAGATAGTAACTTAAATGAAAAAAGCCTCCGCCATCTAAGACGAGAGCTAAAAATTAGACTGTTTAAAAATGGTTACTAATGGTAAAGTGATTCGAGTTTTTCAGCTATAAACATCTTGAGTATGGATTGGCGGGTAACGCCGATTCTTTTAGCTTCTTTATCCAGTGAGTTAACCATCTCAATATTTACGAGCTGTGCATGCTGAGTTACTTTTACAGCCTTTGAAATATCCAGCATATCGCCTATATCTTCTCCATCGTCAAATCTTTTAAATAATGCCCAAAATTATGAAAAAAGTTTAGCCTATTTTCTCGAGGTGAAGCCTTATATTGAAAACAATCGTGACCTGAAAAAAGACTATTACCCTACGATGATGGTATCAATTGCCAATTCCTATTTTTATACAGGAAATAGAAAAGGAGCGCTAGAATCTATTGATGAGTTGATTAATTATGAAGATCTGGATGATTTTACAAAAAATGTTACTTTTAGTATTAAGGAATATTATTTGGGTAATTTTTTAAAAGCTTTAGAGTATTTCACAATATGCCATAATCTCATGCCTGACAATATTGGAACTAACCAAAACCTGAAAACTCTTTATGAACTTCAAAAAGGACAATATGAGCTCAAAGCCTTGAACACTTTATCTAGTTTAGGAACTTACAAATTCTCCAATAATTTATAGTTTTACAATATTCTAACAATAAACTCGAAATTTGTGGATTGATGGCTCTTCATCAACAAGTGGGGCATAAAGGTTACTCGATATATAATAATGAGTG
>JBAXXY010000343.1:0-1736 GCA_037127655.1 Lentisphaerota bacterium | reverse complement strand
TTCCAATAATTCTATATCTTTTTGGATAAAATCATCTTGCGCTAAGATGTATGATCCTAAATTCCGCAGTTGGGATGTGATAGCCTGATTTAATGCTCTTATCCTGGGATCAGTACTGGCTGAAACAGCCCGAACATATCCAACTGCGGAGCAGTTTCTTTGATCCATTGATAAACCCTTGCATATCCTTGTTTTAATTCTTTCCAGAATTCCTTGCCGACAGACAAATGAACCTCTCGTTGCCGGCTGCTTTTGGTCATCCTTGCTGCAATCAGAAGGAACCAACGCCTTCCAGATATCATTTCTATGTGTTTCTCAGGAGATATTAGGCGCATAAAGAGAACCCATAGATTGTAAAATATCAGCATAAGCCTTGCTGCTATAGAAGTAGGTGTTGACTTGCGACAGGTGAATCCATTAAAGCCCCATTGATTCTTAAGCTCGTCAAATACATTTTCGCAATCTGCTCTTTTGCGGTACAAGTCAACTACCTGCCACGAATTTGCTTCTTGGGTCGAAAGGTTTGTTACATACGCTTCAAACTCATATTTTGTTTCGTCCCAGAAACTGTTATTCCTGGATGCCAATATCGTTCCGAGGTTCCTTCTTCCAAGAATAACCCTTCTTGGGCAGTTCCAGCCGTCCAGCTGAATATCTGCTTCAGCTGTTTGTAACACTCCAAATGCTGCGTTTCCCTGCCATTGATCTTCCAGAATCGAAGAGAAAGCTCTTTTTACACTGGATGTTATCTTTAACTTGAACAAGTATTTAGGCTTATCTGCGCCTTTTTCATGCCAAAGCATATTTGCATCTGTACCAAACGCTTTATCTCCTCTGTTTAGCCATAATCTGCTTTTCAGACCTCCAAGCATCTCCATCGTTTCATCAATTGCTGCAGTAAACTCTCCTGCGCTGGAACTGTCTCCTGGTCTCCAACGGTAATATAGGCAAAGCCTTGTACTGCTTGCCACTGCCATTAATGGATGATAACTCTTCCTTCCTTTTTTAGTAGGATTATATCCAACTTCAGCTCCTTCCTGATGACCGTATTTTGTTTGAACCGTACTGTCCCAGTCAAGGATGAATTTATCAGGGAGAACTCCCCATAATTGCCTGTTGGCAGAATTTATCCAGTTCTTTGCTGCACTTTCCTCAATGGAATAAAACAATCGTCGAATTGTGTCATCAGAAGAAGCTCTTTTCATCCCAAATACTTCCGCTATGGATTTATCATCACCAATCCTGTTAGCGTGAGTAAATCTCCTGCCATCAGAGAGAACAGTAATTCCAAATGTAGCAATAATATCATACAGGCTCGATGCGTTAGGACTCGTTCTGACAACGGGACAAGTTTTTGCAAGCTGTTCGATTATCCCTGTTTGTTTTTGAAAAGCTGCAAATGGTATAAGCCCTCCGTACGGGGTTAACGCTTCTTCGCTGGGATGAAGAAATACCTTGCCGCAATAGGTGGGAAATTCAAAAATATCATCTTCACCTTCTGGGTGAATTGTGTTCTTTGTTTGATTCATGTTATAACCTCTTGTTTTGAAGAGCTATAACTTACACCACTACTCAAATTCTTGCCGCCCAATCACAGAATCTAGGTTAATACACTGCCCATACCATAAACAGACAGAATAGCTGTTTTTAAAACTTCGTTAAGCTCATTCTATCCTGAATTTTCAAAAAGTGAAATCTGCAAACTTTTATTTTCTGCTTTTATTTGAATCTATGCT
>JBAXXY010000342.1:0-1739 GCA_037127655.1 Lentisphaerota bacterium | reverse complement strand
ATGCATAAACTCCGGACGACTCTTCTCCCGGCAAACCCAATTTTAATTCTTTATGAGCGCCGATAGAAACATATACGCATTTGTAGCCCGAACTGAGCAGATCATTTATGCTGAAATCTTTGCCAAGAATCTGTCCATATTTAACTTCGATATTTTCATTCAAGAGAGAGTTTATTTCTTTCTGTAAAATATCGCGTGGCATTCTGTAGGAAGGAATTGCACAAGTTAGCATTCCGCCAAGAGTTTTTTCCTGCTCAAAAATAGTAACTTTATTTCCTGTAAGAGATAGATAATGCGCTGCAGATATTCCTGACGGACCGCCGCCTATAATTGCTATTTTATGAGATTTTCCATCAGCTTTTTTATAGTCCACCCGGTATATATCAGGACTAACCCTGTCAACAACAAATCTCTTTAAAGCTCTTGCGGCTATTGGTTCGCCTCCTGTTGTTCCGCAACGGCATGCTGTTTCGCATGGATGGTCGCAAACTCTTGCGCAGATTGAGGGTAGGGGGTTGGCGCTTCTGATTACTCTGTAAGCTTCTTCGTAATTTCTGTTGGCTATATTTGCTACATATCTCCAGACTTCAGTTTCTACAGGACAACCTGTCTGGCATGGAATTCCCGAAAGTTCTACGCAGACTCCTGCAGGGCAGTTCCTTTCAAAGATATGCGCTTCATATTCATCTCTGAACCAGCGAAGAGTGCTTAAAACAGGATTTGGTGCAGTTTGCCCCAGTCCGCAAAGGCTTAACTCTTTTACTTTCAGAGCCAGGCTTTCGAGTTCGAGAATCAAATGGAATCTATTTAAAGTATCCATTTTATCTTCGGAATGAGTTCCTTTTGTGATAGCTTTAATAGTATCAAGCATTTTCCTGGTTCCTTCGCGGCACGGAATACATTTTCCACAGCTTTCACTCTGAATGAATTCCATAAAGAATTTTGCAAGGTCAACCATACAAGTGCCTTCATCCATGACTACCATGCCGCCTGAACCCATGATGGCTCCTAGCTTCTTCAAAGACTCATATTCAATTTCTATATCCAGATGTGACTCAGGAATACATCCGCCTGACGGTCCGCCCATTTGTACAGCTTTGCATTTTCTGTCTCCGATAATTCCGCCTGCAATGTCATAAACAATTTCCCTTATGCTTGTCCCCATAGGTACTTCGACAAGTCCGGTTCTTTTAACCATGCCCGAAAGAGCAAATACTTTTGTTCCTCTGCTCGTGCCTGAACCTAATGATGCGAATTTCTCCCATCCAAGTTCCATGACGACAGGGACATTTGCGAGAGTTTCGACATTATTTATAACTGTGGGTTTGCCAAATAATCCGCTCTGGGCAGGATATGGTGGACGGGGTCTTGGCATTCCTCTCTTGCCTTCTATGCTGTGAAGTAATGCAGTTTCTTCTCCGCAAACAAAAGCGCCTGCGCCTTTCTTAATCTTTATCTCAAGGTCAACCTTATTGCCTAGAATTTTTTTACCGAGCAAACCATATTTCTTTGCTTCTTTAATAGCATATTCAAGCCTTTCTATAGCAAGTGGATATTCTGCTCTAATGTAGATGTATGCTGTTTTAGCACCAATCGCATAAGATGCTATGGCTATGCCTTCGAGTAGTCTATAGGTATCACTTTCAATGACTGCTCTGTCCATGAATGCGCCTGGGTCGCCCTCGTCAGCATTACAAACAACATATTTCTGGTCTGCTTTGACGTTCCGGGTGATTTCC
>JBAXXY010000341.1:0-1742 GCA_037127655.1 Lentisphaerota bacterium | reverse complement strand
TCTTATTGCTGAATATTATCAAGACTGATATCATCAGTCTTGATAATATTCAGCAATAAGAGCTTTGCTGACAATATTTCTTCCGAGCAAAAGAGTGAGACTCTAAAAACCCTTTCTCAATACAATGATTCAACTCTGTCTGCCGAAGATGCCAAAGCTATTCATCAAGCCATGCGAGAAATAGGCATTAGCGGCGGCCCAACAGAAGACGAAATCATTCGTTCGGCAGGGATTGACCCGGAAATACTTAAAAAGTTAGATCCGCCTCCAGATAGAAACAATAGCGATAAGGACAAACAAGCAAATGATCTAAAGAGGAAGGAATCCATAAAGAAAAATAATATAAAGGGAAATTCGGGCGGCAATAATTATAATGTTGAACAGGCCATGAGCGACAACGCGCAGTTATCCACCATCGCATTCAGCGCTCTTGCATTTATTACTGGCAACGCCTGTGGCGATACCTTCTTTCCTCCTGGTAAAGTGGCTGATTTCTTCGGTTTTCAGTATATGCGCGATGTTGACACAGCAGGATATGGGCACAACACTACTTTCCTTTCTCGGATAGCAAATAATGTGCTTTATATATTAAATGACGATCAGAAAGCAAAACTTCTCTCTTTAGCAAAAAAACAATCTCCGATATATGTAAAATTTGCCTATAACCGTTTTCTATTGACAAATGCCTTTCGCCGCAATATGGAGAATAAAATTCCTTCTGGATCAACAGGCCTTAGTCCTAAGGCTGTTTCTGAATTTACTGCAGGGCTATATAGAAATGATGCTGATCTTAGTTACAACCGTGCTTTAGTAATGGGAGAAATAATCAGGTCATTTACTGATAAACAAAAGGCATACCTTGCAAAGATGCAGTTTAACAACTACTCATCCTGGCCTGAAGTTTCAGAGGACACTAAACTGAAGAAATCCATGAACAATAATCAATTTGTTGCTGTTATGACTTATGCCAGTGAATTGTTTTCCTGGTACAAAGGAAGTCTTGATGCTGATGTTTATTTCTGCCCTGAAAGGCATGGCACATACTTTGGAGCTTTTTTTATGAAAGATTATCCTGCGATGAATAATCCAAATTATTTTATAAGTACATCACTTACTGGGGATAGCGGAAAAGAGTTCCTCAATATGCTGAACGCCAACCAAAGAGCCATGATTACAGGAATTATTGAGGAACAGCGTCCATTACTCTCAGAAATTAAACAGATAAGAACAGATGTCTCAACTGAGCTACGCAAAGCTATCACAGGCGAAACTATTGATAAGGAAAAAGTCTATTCTCTGATTGAGCGTTACGGTTATCTAGATGGCCAGATGTCTGTATTGTATGCTTCTAGGTTTTCATCTGTGAATAAAACTCTGACTGTGGCGCAGAAGGCATCTCTTGTAAAACTTCGTAATCTTGATGCTATTCCTAAGGGAGCATACAGATATTCAACACCGGTCTCAATGCCCGAGATACCAAATACCGACTTTTTGTTTGGAGTAGGCAGCGCCCCTGCAAATGAAGGACAATTAACACCTCCTGAAAGTTTTGGGAAAGCAGATGATTCCAACAAAGTTGGAAACAGAAATAAAAAGCCAGCACAAGAGTAGTTAAAGGAAATATTCTACACGACCGGCATCTACTCTATCTTCAGCGTTTGATCAAATCAAGCTGGGCTTTGCGGTGTTCGGCTCTTAATTTCTGCATATCTACATTAACTAGATGCCCGTTATCCACTTTA
>JBAXXY010000340.1:0-1749 GCA_037127655.1 Lentisphaerota bacterium | reverse complement strand
GAGTATGGGAAAAGCCGGGATTGTAATGGGGCTTGAAGTTTCCCGACTTGCCAGAAACAATGCAGACTGGCACCGTTTACTCGAACTGTGTTCATTTGCCGGAACATTAATACTAGATCAGGACGGATTATACGACCCATCGACTTTTAATGATCGTCTTCTTTTGGGGTTGAAAGGTGCTATGAGCGAAGCTGAACTTCATATTCTAAAAAGCAGGCTGCAGGAAGGAATGCTTAATAAAGCCAGACGAGGAGAGTTAAAAATTCCATTGCCAGCCGGCTTTGAATATGATGAACTTGGCCGTGTAATATTAACAAGGGATAACCAGATACAGGAAGTTTTTAAGTATTTTTTTTCTGTATTCCGTCGTTTACGCACTGCCTCCGGCACTGTTAAGGAAATCAGAAAGAACGGTATCAAACTCCCACGAGCCTGCGATATAACCTGCAGAAAACAGGATAAAGTTATCTGGGGAGATATCACACATAGCCAAACACTCAGAATACTTCACAGCCCACGTTATGCCGGTGCATTTGCTTTTGGAAGAACGCGTCAGCGTAAAAATCCAGATAACAAAACTAAGTTTATGAAACTTCCCGAAGCAGAGTGGATAAGTCTGATTAGAGATGCCCATCCGGGTTATATCACATGGGAAGAGTATAAGGCAAATCAACTTTACCTTTGCAGGAACGCAGCTGCATATGAAAAGAAGAGAGATAAAATTCCGCCAAGAGAAGGGCCCGCATTGCTCCAGGGTATTGCCATTTGCGGAAAATGCGGAAACACAATGTCTATTCGTTATCACCAGAGGAAGCAAAAAATAGTTACCGATTATGTATGCCAGCGTGAAAAAATAGAGAACGGGTACGGAAATAACTGTCAATCTATTACAGGCTGGATAGTAGAGAAAGAAATAGAGAAGATCATACTTGAAACTGTTAATACATCAAATATTGAAACTGCAGTAGATATTCATAAGGAAATGCAGAAACGGACAGATGAGATTGACCGTCAGCGCCGTTCCCATCTTGACCGGTGTCGTTATGAAGCGGAACTTGCAAGACGACGTTATATGCAGATCGATCCTGAAAAACGTTACGTCGCTGAAGTCCTGGAAGCCGAATGGAATGAGAAGCTGCGTACTGTTGATAAAGCTTGCGAAGAATATGAAGCGGCAAAAAAGAAAGATGCAGATACTGTTAATAACGCTGGCATTGAAAATCTTCAGTCAAAACTAGCTGATTTTTCAGATATCTGGAAAAGTCCCAAGCTGTCAAATATTGACAAAAAACGTATTGTACGGCTGATCATTGAAGATGTGACAATCATTTCCGATAAAGAAATAACATGCCATATTCGCTTTAAAGGCGGAGCTACTAAAAGTGTTCTTCTGCCACAGGTCAAACCTATTTGGGAGTTATTTGTAACCAGCCCTGAGGTTGTCAGAAAGATAGATGAGTTACTGGATAACCATACATATACAGAAGCTGCTGATATTCTTAATAATAGCGGATATAAAACCGCTACTGAACAGAGATTTGATGCAGTTGCAATTGAAAGAATCAGACAAGCCTATAACATTGAGACTCTTGTGAAAAAGAAAAGAAAACAGGAGCTGTTTTCCAAATCAGAATTAATCAGGAAGATAAATATCAGCGAAGTAGAATATAACAAATGCAGAACTGAAGGATGGCTGAAGCCTGCTGAGAGAATTGGCGGAATATTTTTGTATAAAGTGCCCGATGAAAG
>JBAXXY010000339.1:0-1767 GCA_037127655.1 Lentisphaerota bacterium | reverse complement strand
CTTTGTTGAAGTGGGGTTTGGGCGTCGCCTTTAATGGAGAAACTGCCAATAATCTCTATGTGTTACTAATAGCGACTATATCCAGACTGTCAGATGGGAGCCTTTTGTCTATAAATGCGCTCTTTATTTTTCAGATGATTCTAGGTGTTCTAACCGTTGTATTCGTGGTTTATACTGCCTGGTTGATGTTTAACTCAAAAGTGTTAGCTCTAATAGCAGGGCTTTTGACCGCCTTGTATGCGCCCCTTCTGATGTATGAAGGATTTATTCTCAAAACCTCTTTAATCGTATTTCTTTCTACTGGATTAATTTTTAGTTCAATTAGTTTTTATAGAGGCAATAAAAAAAGTTTCTCTATAACATGTTCTGGAATCTTTGCCGGACTGCTTTTAACAGCTAATTTTGGGAGCTTGTGCCTAGTTATCGGTGTGTACGCGTGGCTTATTTACACTAACTTAAAATTCCAAAAAAAATCATATATTTTTGCCGTTTTTCCTTCATCTTTAATAGCTGTTCTGATTCTTTTTTTTGTTGCCACAGGATTTAAATCGTTTCCAATAATAAACGGTCTATTAGACAGCAGATGGCAAGAATATATTTTCAATGTGGGTAACCAACGGCACATTGCATCACTAAATGAGCCTGTAGAAGATGCAAATAATCAAACTGTAAAACCTAGCGAGATTGATGTTATGCCATATCTGAAAAAGACAGGCATGATTTTTTCTTCTGAAGAAGTCCCTGATAATATTAACTATTGCTTCATAAGAGATGGAATTTTCCCGCTGAAGTATATGCTTTCTCCATTCTTGCTGTATTCACTAGCAATTCCGTCTTTACTGATATTTTTCTGCTTTTATAGAGAAGGTTTAAATTTGCTACTTGTAGGAATATCGTTAATTTGCATGGCGATACCGCTTATTATTTTTGTGCCTCTGTCGAGATACACGGTCTTCTATGCTCCAATACTTTGCATAGTTACTGCGTGGGGAATCTCTTTTCTTGGAGAAAATATCCTACGAAAGAATAGCAAAGTAGTGTTAGTTGTTTTTCTATTTTTTATTGGCGGGTTTTATCTTCAAACTATGATCAATCCTTTCCCCGTGATTAGAGCTTCTGATTTTATCGCTTATGCTAATGCGCTCGAGATGCAGGATCCATCTGACAGCAAAATAGATTACGCTTATGAACAAGCGTATCTATCAGATTCTGACTCTGTCTCACACTTGGGTTATAACCGATATTCTAATGAAAAAAGGCAACAACCAGAATTTAGTCGTATGCAAAGAGCTAATTACAAAATACCCAACTATCTAAAAGAAGATCAACCAACGGATAGCATTTATTATAAAAAACAAAAAAGCAGAGACTGAGTCTCTGCTTTTTAATATAGTTTAATTACATCAAAGCTTGAACGCCCACTCCTGCCACACCACCCTTTACATTGGCATCCTTTACCCATGAATTAGTAGAGGAGCCAGTAAACCCTGTAACATGGCCATCACTAAATAAAACATTTCCAAAATTAGCACGTTGAGCTGTTAAATCGGAGTTGCCAGCTATGCCACTATCAGGCTGCACTATAGATGCTGTTAAATTAGAATTAGTCCAATAGACATAGTCACATATTGCAGTTGGTCCCCAAGTTGTTACTGTTGCCGAATTACCGCTAGATGGGTCTATAAAAATATTTAAACTTTTTAGATTATCTTTAAGCAATTCCAACGATCCTGCAGTACCTGCGCCTGCGCCAGCTGTTCCTGAAAC
>JBAXXY010000338.1:0-1771 GCA_037127655.1 Lentisphaerota bacterium | reverse complement strand
AGACTATCAGGTATAAATACTTCAAAATATAAAACTATCGTTTACGCTGTCGGGGGGATGCTATCTGCTCTTGCTGGGGTCATTGTGACCTCGAGGTTGGGATCAGCACAGCCAACAGCTGGAACCGGATATGAACTTGACGCTATTGCAGCTGTCGTTCTGGGGGGCACATCACTGTAGGGGGGAATCGGCAGGATTACAGGCACCATTCTAGGCGTTATTATTATTGGGGTTCTAGGCAATGCCCTTAACCTTCTTAATGTATCATCTTATTACCAGATGATGATCAAGGCTATCGTAATATTGATTGCAGTTTTAATCGATAAATTCAATAAATAATAAAGGGAGTGTAGAATGATCAAGAAATTTAAACTGTTAACTATCGTCCTTGGAGCTCTTGCTCTTCTGCTAACAACTAAAATTTACGGAGCAGGAAAAATCGGTCTAGTTGTCTCAACCCAGGATAATCCGTTTTTCGTGACGATGAAAGAGGGTGCTCAGAAAAAGGCCAAGGAAATGGGATACAGTTTCGTTGTCCTCGATTCACAAAACGATCCTTCTAAAGAACTTTCGAATGTAGAAGACCTCCTCGTCAAAGGTGTCGATGTAATATTAATCAATCCTACTGACTCTGATGCTGTTGTATCTTCAGTAAAAGCAGCCAACAGAGCCAAAGTGCCTGTCGTAACACTCGACAGAGGTTCTAACGGCGGAACCGTAGCTTCTCATGTAGCTTCAGATAATGTAGCGGGAGGCAAAATGGCAGGAGAGTTTATCGTTGAGAAGCTCAACGGCAAAGGGAATGTTGTTGAACTTGAAGGGATTCCAGGGACCACCGCAGCAAGAGACAGGGGAAATGGTTTTGAACAGGCTGTAAAAGGGAAACTCAATATTGTAGCAAAACAGTCAGCTGACTTCGACAGAACCAAAGGCTTGACAGTTATGGAAAACATTCTTCAGGCTCAGCCCGAGATCAATGCAGTTTTTGCTCATAACGATGAAATGGCTCTTGGAGCAATGAGAGCAGTTGCAGCCTCTGGAAGAAAGAACATCATTATTGTAGGTTTTGATGCTACAGATGATGCGGTAAAAGCAGTTAAAGATGGCAAAATGACTGCAACTGTGGCACAGAAACCATCTCAGATAGGGGCAGAAGGAATAGAAATAGCAGACAAGATAATCAAGAAACAGCCAGTCGACAAATACATTCCGGTTCAGCTCGAATTAATAACAAAGTAGTCTCTCGCCTTGGGCGATTTTTAGTTCCTAAGCATTTTACAAATAAAAGCTAAAAATAAAACGTCCTTCACCGACACAGCTGTCAATGAAGAATGAATTTAATATGAAGCGGATCAAAAGCTTGTTTTAATTGCTAAATACGATAGTCAAGTTTATTCTTGAAGCTATTTCTTTTTAGCTGCAGCTTTCTTTGCTACTGGTTTTGCTGCCACTTTAGCTGGGGCTGTCTTTTTTGCAGCTACTGGGGCTTTTACTACTTTTTTTGCTGTTGGCATTTAATACTCCTTGTTTTTAGGGTTATGTAATACTCCAAAAGGGAGGTAAATCTGAGATGATTGAACAACAGTAAATTTAATTATCTACATAATACTATAGCCACCAATTAATTGCGATATAAAATCAATCACAGGTAAAAAAATATCTTGAAAATATTTAGAGATTTTGATTTGCTATAATTTAATAGACCTCCATTTTAAAAGCCCATCACCAAAACAACGGACGCAAATCGTAAGTTGAAATTGATGATGAGACA
>JBAXXY010000337.1:0-1773 GCA_037127655.1 Lentisphaerota bacterium | reverse complement strand
ATCTATAGAGATGACCATAATAAATTATCAGGGGGGACAGTGAATGGGAAGAAATATTTTTCTAGCATTAGCTTTCGGAATATCCTTGTTTGTAATAAGCAGTTGCAGCAACACTAATAGCCAGACTTACATTGATAGCGCAGATGCTAAAGCAATAAATTTAACACCAAATAGTGCAGAAGACTACCTTAAAAAAGGAGTTGCTAAGCTCAGATTAGGAGACAATACTGGCGCGATACACGATTATAATAGAGCAATAGAGATAGACCCAAAAAATGCAAATGCATACTATCTTAGAGGAGTTGCCAAAAGTTCATTGAATGAAAATTTAGGAGCAACACAGGAACTTCCATCGCAAGATTTTACAGGTTCGATAAAAGACCTGAATAAAGATATAGATTCAGACTTTAAAAACAACCCACCGCCATATCATAGTAAAGAACTTGGCAAGTTTGAATTAGGAGATGATAAAGGAGCTTTGCAAGACTTTAATCAAGCTATAGAATTAGACCCTGAATATGCAGAAGCTTATTACGCAAGAGGGTTGGAAAAAGAAAAATCAGACGATAATATAAGCGCTTTAAAGGATTTCAACAAAGCTGAAAAATTAGGGTATCCCAAAGCATATGAAGAAATAAAAAAAATACAAAGTATTAATTAGATAGCGATCTGAATGTTTAGAAACTTTCTTCTTTCCTTAGTGTCATTATTGCTCATGATAACAGCAGGGTGCTCCAGTACTTCGAAAACAACAAATTCTCAACAGCAAATATCTTCAAGCAAAACGACTCAAATCCCAGTTCAAACTAATCTAAAAACTACTGGTAATACCGCGCGCACCTACGCCCCGCTCCATGAAATTTTTGACCAAGGCATTAACGGAGCCGCGCTTCAATCTGCTACGGGAATAGACATGGAATAAAAATTAACCATTGAAGTAGATCACAGTCGAACTTACACACTAAACATCACTTCAACAATATCGCCTGGCTGTATTTTATAGTCGCGATTGACCATTTTGGCTAACCCCTTAGACTTACAGTCATTAAAGTTGTGGCATTTCATATAGTCACTAAAGGAAACAACTTCGGCTCTTATAAATCCACGGGCAAGGTCAGAATGAATTTTTCCGGCGCAACTAACAATATCTGAATCCTTTTTAATGAACCATGCATGCGATTCCTTTGGACCAGTCGTATAGAAAAATGTATATCCAGCTTTGTCCAGAACCTTAGTTATAACAGTATTCACATCATCATGAGCTTCAACTTTGATAAAAGGCTTCAGCGAAAACGGAGCAGAGAGTTGTAAAATTTTGTCCTCTTCATCATTCAATCCCATTTCACAAAGAGGGATTTCTTTTTCTAGAGATGCCAAACATCTACTTAGAAGCTCTTTTTCCTTCTCATCTTCGGTTCGTGAAAGCCTGGTTTCAAGTTTTTCCATATCAAGGATTAGCGCGTCAAGGGCTCTGTCAGAAGGCACTACTATCGCCTCTAATTGAATAAACTCATCCTTAATTAACTCTGCAAAAAATGGAGTTACTTTTTTAGGCTTATCTTTCTTCTCTAAAGCAACAAGATTCTGGTCTATATATTTGACTTTGCCTTCCTGTAAATCAATTCCTGTGAAACCTATTTTCATACTTACCTTTATTTTAATTAAAATTCAGTTCCAAAAATTTTATATTGTTTTCAATTCAAGTCTGAAGCTAAATTCACATTCTTTAATATGTTTGGATCATTGACATTCATGTCAACTATTTCGGTTTTT
>JBAXXY010000336.1:0-1776 GCA_037127655.1 Lentisphaerota bacterium | reverse complement strand
GATCAGTAGGAAGTTTATCCCATGTTATTTTTTCTTTCCATCCTGCACCAGAATATGAGCCGAAGCTCATAGGGGAGGAATGGATTTCAATAAATGCTGCCCATGGACGTATAGTCTGATCTTTAATTTCCATACTTTCATCTGCCAAATAATCATGTTTTAGATGAGGCACCACACAGATTGGAAAATCTGCTGCGATTCCTCCTCCCAATTGTAAAAATGCAATGGAAGAATCTTTTGTATTATCTACATACCATTCTCTGTCATTGGGGTTCGCAACTGAAACCCTTATTCCTATGGTATCGCCTTGTGATATAACACTTAGTAAAAGAAATGATGCCCTTCCATTCACTTGTGGGGCGCTGTAATATTTCCATCCTTCAGTAGTCCTAGTTAAGGATAATATACAAGGATCTATTTCCACAGGGAAGGGTACCCAATAGGCACCAGGCACCATCAAGTTCACAACATTAGTTATTTGTATCACATCAAGTTCATCGATGGCTTTTTTGATAGGGAATACTTTATCTTTTAATTCAGATTCTTTTAGTCCAGAAGTTGGAGATGGAGTTGTTACAATAGGAACAATATTTTTTGAAGAATCAAGTTTCTCCTTTGGATTTGAAGCATCTATCTGATATTGCCAATCTTTGGGAATGTTATCTTTAATATCAATTGTACATCCGCCGCTTAAGCCCATTGAAAAATGAACAACTTTTGGAAGTTTTGAATATATAACATAAATTGAAAACTGCCCATCTTTATAGATATAGTCAGGAACTCCATTAGATTCTACATATCTTTTTATCTGTAAATATTGTCTCTGTTCTAAATCTAATTGTTTCATACCTTCTAAAGTTTTGACATCAATAAGTCTATCGCGATGAGTGTTTAAGTTCGCTCCATATTCAAGGGCAGTGCAAGAAAGCAAGAAGGCTGAGGAAACTAGAATGAGCACAAAAATATTGATTTTGATCAACTTCTTCATTTCTCGCATTCAATTGAGATTAAAAATGTATTCGAAATTGTAGTATAACTTTAACTATAGGGTTCTTTCTCAAAATGAGAGGAAAATAGTGAATATTCCCTTATTATGTTTTACATTTTATAATTCTTCTCATGAATATTCAATTGGTGTATAGGAGTAGAAAGTAAATTTCCATTTGCTTCGGAGAAAATGCGACTGCCCCTTGAGTTGTCAAACTCATGCCTAATGAAGACTTGACCGCCCTCTCTTTCGGCTCTTTTTTATTTCAAAGCTTATTTGAAAAGTCTATTCTGTTCTGGCAGATATGGTTTGTCGCAAAGGATGTAGCGGATATTCTTGAATATACCGATACACAAGCAATGACTAGAAGGCTTGATGAGGAAGAGGTTAATACCTATACCGACAATTCGTCGGGTCAGGGTAGAACGGTATCTATTATTAATGAATCCGGATTGTACAATGCGATTCTCGGCAGCAGTAAGCCGACCGCAAAAGACTTTAAGAAGAAAGTAACAAACGAGATTCTCTCCGAATATCCACAAACTGACTGACAATGGCAAATACCTAATTCCGGTATATTTCGTTTATTGTATGCCAATTATGGCGAAAAATCTTAAATATAGTCATATAGCGGTTCACTGATTTACTAATGTGGAAATATATCATCAGCTCAAATCTGAGCCGACCTCTAACCTGACACAAGCATTGTTTGTACTAGGAATTCGTGAAACACTACACCCTTGGAGGAACTAATTTTTTATAATTGGTAGCCATACGCTATAATATAC
>JBAXXY010000335.1:0-1810 GCA_037127655.1 Lentisphaerota bacterium | reverse complement strand
TTCTAATACTGGATTAATGTCTTTGTCAAAATCCGATGTGTTTTTTCCCATATTAAACCTCATTTGTTTAGATATAAAAATTCCGTTATAATTTTCTCTATATAAAGTCTATCTGAATTGGAATCAGGAGGTAAAACCTCTATAGCTGCGTCTATTAGCTTTAGTTTAAAATCTTCATCCAATTCACCGCATTGAGCCAAATGCTCTACAGCGAGAGCGATTCGTATTTTTTCATCAAAATATCCCCCTTTACCTTTTACTAAATATTGTTCTAATCCCCGTTCTTTAAGTCTTAGCCGCCTTAATCTTTGTCGTTCAGCATCCGTCATTGGTCTGTCATTGATAGGTTCTCTAGTCATAAACACCTCTTACTTGTTAGATATAAATATACTTATATCGTGACAGTCACATTATACAAGAGCTGAATAATTCCTTTTAAGTAATTGCCTATTTTTAAAACTGTAAAGGTGCTTTGAAAGAAGGTGTCATATGAATAACACATCATACACGCTAAAGATTATATAGATAGAGGTAGGTCAAAACGCGTCATAGCTGATACATGAGATAAACAGTTTATTCTTTTTATAAGTTTATGATCTACCATTAATCATCTATAAAGTTATAATTTGAAATAGGTTAGATATTGAACTCTTAACAGTAAAATATTTATAACAATATTTCAATTAATATCCTTGCTCTATGGCTTCATTAAAATTTAATAAACTTGGTTTAGTGTTCTCAGGAGGAGGAGCAAAGGGAGCCTATCAGATAGGCGTTTGGAAAGCTTTAAAAGAATTAGGAATAGATAAGCAAGTTAAAGCAGTTTCAGGGACTTCTGTTGGCGCACTAAATGCCGCTCTGTTTTGTCAAGGCAATTACGAGACTGCAGAAAAGCTTTGGCTTGGGTTAACAAAATCCAAAATTCTTACACCAAATGCCGAAATTATTTTAAAACACATAGGCGCAGGGATATCTGCTAAAGGCGGTATATTTGATAAGTTATTATCTGTAGGAAAATCAATCTTTAATAATGGATTTTTTTCTAGAAGTGGATTACTTGAACTCTTTGACGAATATTTGGAGCCAGAGCTAATTAAAAAATCCAAGATAATGCTTTATGCATGTACTCTTAACCTCTCAAACGCTAAACTGGCTACAACAAAACTAAATACTCGCTCAGTAGAGTCAATAAGAAACTTTCTTTTGGCTACATCAGCTATCCCAGCGATATTCAAACATGAAAAGATAGGCACTAATCATCACCTCGATGGCGGGCTTGTTCCGTTCTTAAACAATAATCATCCTTTTGAAGTTCTTATAGCTAACGAGAGATGCAAAGAGATTATAAATGTTTTTCTTACTGCTAAACCCGATTTAAAGCTACAGGAAAATTATCCCAAAGTTAAATTCATAAACATATTTCCTGCTGCGGATTTTAAAGGGATAACTCCTTCATTAAACTTTTTCTCTGATGGGGCCAAAAAACTCATACAAAGAGGGTATGAGGGTTCTTTAGAAACAATAGATAAGAAGTTTACACAAATCTGTCCAAACAAAAGGGATCAGTTCCAGCCGCTTTTCTAGCAAAATGTAATGCCGAGTCGCTGGGGCTTCCCGTTCTGAAAATAATTTCCTCTGCCATCGGATTCACTAACTCCCCTTTGGCCTCTATCATTGAGTTTGGATTCTTGGTTTTATCCCCGAAAAGCAAGAGATTGAAAAATCGTCTATACGTTATCAAACCCCTTTCTAGTTTATTTCTCGGCATGACACAATGTATCAACTCTTATTACATGAGGAATTATTATTG
>JBAXXY010000334.1:0-1822 GCA_037127655.1 Lentisphaerota bacterium | reverse complement strand
TCAATCAAACTTCTAATCTTTTTCTGAAGTTTTTTTTAGCCTCAAATTTTCAGTCCTCTTTACCTCGATTTTCATCGAAGAGCCTCTAAGATAGCTACCTCACCTAAGAAGACAAATCCAATTCTAAAGAAAAGGGAAAGAATTCCCGACTTCAGCGGTAGAAGGATATTTTCATAAAAACCGAGCCTCAAGTTATTGAGAAGTGCTTTTGTAGTGCCTAGCTGACTATACAGATTCTATTTTCTTTAAATTTGCTATTGAACTTGTTTTGGTATGCCCTTATTTTATAGAGATAAGAAAATAAGGAAACAAAATGTTTATAAGAGTAAAAAGCACGCCGAACAGCCCCAGATTATCAGTCCAAATAGTTGAGAATGTGAGAGATGGCGAAAAGGTTAAGCAGAAGATAGTCAGGCATGTAGGCATAGCGGCTAATGATGAAGAGCTTAAAAAGCTCAAAGATGTGGCTGAGTTTATTAAAGCTTCAATAGAGAATGAAAAAGAGCCGTATTTGTTTGCTCCTGAAACCATGGCTGAACTTGCCATAGAAAGCAGAAAGAATAACGAAGAAGTTCCAGACAATGTCAAGCTCAAGGATGTCGAAGCAGTTCAGGATGTAGTAACAGGAATACACGATGTTTATGGTAAAGTTTATCAGGAACTTGGATTTGATAAGGTTATCCCCAGACCTGCATCGCATGAGAACGCTTTGAATAAACTGTTCCATATTATAATGGGCAGGATAGCTTCTCCTGGAAGCAAGAGGCACACAGTAGAAATATTAGAGAGCAATTTCGGGATAAGCTTCTCCCTTGACTCAGTTTACAGGATGATGGATCTTATTGACGAAGAGTGCGTAAAGAGGATCAATATGTTCGCCAGGGATTCAGCCGAGGATCTGCTCAAAGAAAAAGTAAGAGTCCTGTTTTACGATTGCACGACACTCTATTTTGAAAGTTTTACGCCTGATGAACTCAAACAGAATGGATACAGCAAGGATTTAATGTTCAACCAGCCTCAGGTATTGCTGGCGCTTATGGCTACAGTTGAGGGTTTGCCATTGGGTTATGAAGTATTTCCTGGCTCCACATTTGAAGGCAACACTCTTAAGACGATGATAGACCAGCTTAAAGAGAATTATGAGATCGAAAGCCTTACATTTGTGGCTGACAGCGCTATGCTTAGTTCTAAAAACCTTGATTATCTTGAATCAGAAAAGATAAAATACATAGTCGGCTACAGGATAAAGAATCAGTCCAAAGAGACAATTTCCGCAGTTCAGGATGTCTCTTCCTATACACAGCTTGGAGAGGAAAAAGCAAAAGAGATAATGCTCGAAGGAAGAAGGATCATTTCCACTTACAGCATAAGAAGAGCCCAGAAAGACGCTAAAGACAGGGAACAGAACATTCTCAGGATGAAGAAGAAATTAGCCTCAAGCAAAAATCCAAAATCTCTGATAAGCAACTCGGGTTACAAGAAATACCTCAAACTCAAAGGCGAATCTGAAATTGAGATAGACGAAGCGAAAATAGCCCAATCAGCAAAATTCGACGGACTTCATGCTGTTCTTACCAATGACATGTCCATGGGGCTAGCAGAAATCATTGAGCAGTATCACAATTTATGGCAGATAGAGGAATGCTTCAGAATATCAAAACATGACCTTAAAATAAGACCGATATTCCATTGGACGCCAAGAAGAATCAGAGCGCACATAGCAATATGTTTTATGTCTCTTGTCTGCGTAAGACATGTAAGTTACAGGATAAAACTGCAGCATGATGCAATGTCCCCTGGAAAAATAAGAACAGCCTTAATT
>JBAXXY010000333.1:0-1824 GCA_037127655.1 Lentisphaerota bacterium | reverse complement strand
TGTTTGGCAGCGGTATCTTCAAGATGATGTGACTCATCAATAATGACTGCTGAATATTGAGGGAAGATACCAGAAAATCCTTGCATCTTCATCTTAAGGTCTGAAAAGAACATAGCGTGATTAGCAACGATCACATTGGCTTGTGCTATTGACTTGCAGGCATTGGTATAAAAACAGTTATTGTAATATTTACATTTATCCCCAGTGCAAGTGTTGGTTTCAGAGCATACACACTGCCAGGCGTAAATCTTCGGTTCATACTTCATGTCAGACTTTGTGCCTGTTGTAGTAAATTTCGCCCATTTAATTATGAAGTTAAGATCTTCTACCAAAGAATCACTTGGGATGTATTCATTACTATGACCGCTCATTATAAGGTCAAGCCTTCTTCTACACAGGTAATTGCTTCTACCCATCGCCAAGCAGGCTTTAAATTCACGATTAAACAGCTTTTTTATTAACGGAATATCTTTATCTATAAGCTGTTCCTGCAGATTGATAGTCTCTGTTGTTATGATAACTGGTTTTTCTGTTGCAAGAGCATAGTAGATCGATGGAACAAGATAGGCAATACTTTTGCCAACGCCCGTAGGAGCTTCGATACAGAGGTTTTCAGACGAAGCAAGAGATTCGGCAACACTAATAGCCATATCTCTCTGCTGCGGTCTTTCTTCATATTTATAACCGCCTTGTTTCTCCGAATTTTTTAGTGGTGAATTCTCTCCAAAAAAATAAGCGGTGTTTTCTATTACCTTCTTTAGCTCAGGATTCTCAAAATACATATTTGACGACTACATCATATTTACACTTATATAAAACAATATGAGCAATATACAATCAAATTCAATATTTCCTACTTGCCAAAATCAATTAAGTCTGGACTTGAAACTATGAATAGAAATCAGAAACTTGAACTGCTTTGGGCTGAATTCAACTCAGCATGGGATAAATATCTTCTAGACTATGCGCGGAGAATTGAGTCCATTGAAGACATTAATAAGCTAATCGATACCTTTGAGAAAGATACAGAGGAATCAAAAGCGATACAGAGGAAGATAATGGAACAAGGCAGTGCTACAGAGAATGAATTAAAAAATCAAAACTACGAATTAACCCTAAAGCCTTATCTCAAACTTGCTGAAAGATTAGGCAACAAAGATAACTATCCAATCATCAAAGAAAGATTTAAGATTTTTAAACAGAATATTCAAACCATCAGTAAGTTCCATGAATCATTGGACTTAAAACTAAACGCTTTTATGCAGATCCATTTCAAGTGAGAATAGCTTCTCTCACACGGACAACATTAAACCGATTTTGCATAAAGCAGAATTCAAAATTTAAACAATAAATAAAAGGTAAAAATATGAGTACATTAAATCTTTCATTTTTTAAGAAAAACCCTATGGGAACAGAAGCTTGTTCTGCATCGCTAACAACAGAATTTCTTGATGTTTTCTCAGAAACGGAACTGGGGGATAAAATGCTCAAGGTTTTGGGCACAATAAAAAGCTCAGTTGAGGTTCAGGTCAATTGCAAAGTAATAGACTACAACCCTGTTATTGAATGTAAGTCAATTCCATTGTTGTCAGCAGTTTCAGATAATAAATTCTATGCTGAGAAACCCAAGAGAGCTTTTGTTAAAGAACATGAATCAGAACCTCCAACGGAAGCACAGGTAAAATATATTAATGACCTGGCTACTAAAGACAATCTACCTGTTGATGTTTATCTGCAAAGATTAGGACATCGCCAGTTATCTGAACTAAACAAGAAGGAGTGCATTTCAATATTAAAAAAAGTTGTCGATGCACCCTAAGGAGA
>JBAXXY010000332.1:0-1832 GCA_037127655.1 Lentisphaerota bacterium | reverse complement strand
ATGTGATTTAGTATATTTAAAATTTTAGATGTATCTCTGAAAAAGACATTTATTGAAGAAGTAATAAGAGTCCAACCAAAGACATAAATTATTCCGCAAAAAAGATAATAAAAAGTCTGAATTGCATAGAACGATATTCTCCCATAGATAAAGCTCAGGACGAAAAGAAAAATTAGAAAAAAAGTATGTGTTAATAGCGAAGATAGTACCTTGATTGCAGGAAGTGTTTCTACATTGAATACAACTTTTTTTACCAAATAGTCATAGGAGGTGATAGCTTCTGTGCCATTATTTAAAGAATCTATAATAAAGCTCCAAGGAATAATTCCTATTGTGAGCCATAATACGAAAGGAACTCCACTTACATTTCCGCTTGCTTTAAGCCCAAACCAAAATACAAACCATAATACAAGAATCGTTACAACTGGCTGCAAAAAAGACCATAGGAATCCAAAATACGAATTCATAATACTGTTTGATCGGTCTCTAAGAGCCATTAACCAAATAGTTCTTCTCTGCTTATATAGAAGTAGAATAAACAATAACGATCTTTTTAGTAGAGAGGGCATTTGAGTATCTAACCTTTGGTTGATAAGCTATCCATTAAAGTATTTACCTTCGTGAAGTGTTCATCCCATGTTGGCAGCTTTAGGTTTTTCATTCTTTCCATCTGCGCTATTCTTAAGGGGCTTTCTGCAAAAGAAAATTTATGCACAATTTCTTCCCATTGTCTGCCATCCAGTGGGTCTATATATTCTGGAACATCTCCGGCAATTTCATGGAAGACATCTAGATCGCTGGCGACCACTGGAACGCCGAGTGAAAGCGCTTCTACAAGAGGTAAGCCATAGCCCTCGCAGAAAGAGGGAAACAATAATGCTTGAGCGTGCTTCAGATATGTTGCAAGTTCCTCATCGCAGCAATTAGGATGTTCTAATACTATATCTTTCAAAATCTTGCAGCGTTCTAGCATGTCAATGGCATTTTCACATTCCCAGCCTCGGTTACCTATTATGACTAGTCTCGGTGTTTTATCTCCGTATTGTTCAGCCATTTTACGCCATATTTGCAATAGTAGATAATGGTTTTTTCTAGGTTCAATAGTACCTAAAATAACGAAATAGGGCAAATCAATAGGTCTCTTGGTTGTTATACAAGAAATAGAGGACGATATGCCTGGTCCAAGAAGAGCTACGGTTGTCATTGGCATAGGAATCATTTCTTTGCAGGCAAACTCCGTTAGTTTGTTCAGCGTAGCTTGGGAGTTGCATATTATTCCTGCGGCAGAAGACAATGATGAATGAATTCGGGCTATATGTTCTTTGCTTGACAGTGTGGTGTGGTATTCAGGGTGTGATATTGGAAGAAGATCATGAATCATAAAAATGGGTCGAATATGTAGTTTCTTTAGCAGTTCTGTATATTTTGGGTTTTCTAACTCAGTATGGCTGATATTAAATAAAAAACAGCCATTTGGTACAGGGCTTATTAAACTTTTTAGTATCATCCTAGCAAGGACTATATTTGTTATGTGTCCCGAAGCAGGGGTAAGCAACCAAGTGAATAAGTCTGCGGAATGTCTTTCAGAAAAAATATAATAGTGTCCATGTAATTTTACCAGAGCGCGTGATTTATCTGCAAGCCGTCGTAAATATTCCAATGTGACTCGGTCAATTCCAGTTGGGATTTTATCTCTAAGACGGCGGTTAAAAGCTCTGGTTATATCTATCAATATATTTTTCATTCTAAATAATCAATAAGTTTCGACATGTTGAATTTTAATTACCATTAAGTAGAACAAATGATATTATAATTAATAAGAAGATAATTAG
>JBAXXY010000331.1:0-1832 GCA_037127655.1 Lentisphaerota bacterium | reverse complement strand
ATTATATTTAGTGTAAAGAATTAGACTACAGGTCACTAAAATATTTGCATTTCAAGAGGAATTATAATGTATCAGTTTAGACATAACCAGGAAGGGTTTGAGAATTTCATACTTCCATTTGGAGGAAGACTTAGAAGCGACAACAGATGGGTAGTGCTAGCAAAAATAATGCCATGGGGAGAGTTTGAGGGATCTTATTGCGAGCATTTTTCTAAAAGAAGCAAACGCGGTGCTCCAGCTATGAGTTTAAGAATAGCGCTTGGTTCTCTGATAATACAGGAAAAGCTTGGCACTAGCGACGAAGAGACTCTTTTGCATATCACAGAAAATCCGTATCTTCAGTATTTTCTTGGATATGAATCTCTTATTGAGAAGGCACCTTTTGATTCTTCAATGTTTGTGCATTTCAGGAAGAGTGAAGTGGACCCTTGTCAAGGACAGAGTATCTGAGGTCAAATGCCCTTATTTTGAATTCAAACAATGAAATTATAAGACAAGTGATATTTTGTCTGCTAATCGACAAATCATCTATAGAGTTTACTTACGCTTATCTCTGTATTTGATCCTTTTATTCAAAGCCTGAGAAGAAATGTCAAGCATCCTGGCTGCGATAGTTTGTATCCCGTTAGCGCGTTTAAGAGCCTCATCTACAACCATATCGTTGATAATGTTTAGTGGCGGGAATTTTTCAGGCAGCAGGGAAACCCAATCAATATTCCTTTCATCCAAAGGTTGTGACTTCCGGGCTAATTCCTTATTTTCTTTAACGCAATTATCTATATAGTCTTTAAATGACTTTGATGAAAGCATGTGCGATTTGTGCTTGCTGACGGCGTTGTATATCATCCCCTGAAGTTCTCGTATATTGCCCGGGTAATTATATGATTTAAGCAGCATCACAAGGTCAGGATGGTAGGATGGCGCTTTTACCCCCAGTGATTTAGAGGCTTCATTTATGAAAAAATTCAAAAGCAAAGGGATATCATCGATGCGATCTCTTAAAGGAGGAATTTTAATCTGATGCGATGACAAGCGAAAATACAAATCTTTTCGGAAATGGCCTGCTTCAATTAAATCTTGCAACTGTGTATTGGTCGCAAGAACGACCTTTGCATTTGAAAGCATTGTAAGATCGCTGCCCAATGCAGAATACTCTCTTTCCTGTAAAAGGCGGAGAAGTTTTACCTGCGATTGAAGACCCAAATCCCCTATCTCGTCAAGGAATAACATTCCATTTTCAGCCTTCCTGACTAGTCCTTCACGAAAATCAGCAGCTCCTGTATAAGCGCCTTTTGTATGGCCGAAGAGAGTATCAGTAAACATATTATCATCAAGTCCCGCGGCATTGACTGGAACGAATTTTCCATTAAACTTATTAAGTTTATATAGCGCTTTTGCTATAAGCTCTTTACCTGTGCCAGTTTCTCCGCAAATCAAAATAGGTTGTGAACTGCGCGCCACAACTTCGCAGTATTTAAAAATTGATTTCATCTGATGGTTATTTGTAATTATGTCAGAAAAAGCTTTGTGACTTTCTGAAGAATCTGAAAGCAGTTGGCGTTTCAATCTTCTGTTTTCCGTATTAAATTCAATTTTGTCGAGAGCCATTTTTATGCTTACATTCAGCGTTTCCTTTTCAACGGGCTTTACTAAAAAATCGAATGCACCTCTTTTAATGCATCTTATGGCTGAATAGACTTCATTGACACCGCTTATTACAACAACAGGGATTTCAGGATAATTGGACAGAAGATAATCAAGCACATCGTCTTTGGAGTATTTTGGAATAATCAAGTCTAATAGTATTATACTTATATCTTTTTCTTTCAGAA
>JBAXXY010000330.1:0-1833 GCA_037127655.1 Lentisphaerota bacterium | reverse complement strand
CTTGCAGTGGAAGCCCGTGTTGTAGTAGCATCAGTAGAAACATACTTGAAGTATGCTGAAGCTATTGGATTAACAGCTACAGCTGCTTAATCGCTCTAGTGAACAGTTTTTGCCGCTTATCCTTTAATTCAAAGCATAAAGCGCCAAAAACTATTCTTAACTTGTTATTAAAAAAATATTATGATTACTACTGTAGGTAAAAAAGTTCCGATTCTACAAGAGCTTATATCCATATATGAGATGAGAGTTTCATTGATAGGCGCCATGGTAGCAAACACATATAGAACGCTAGATGAATTCAAAACTCAGCGTATTCAGATTAATACAGACATAAGTGAAATACTTGCCAAGCAGAAATCTTTACGACATAAGGATTTTTATTCGTTTATGAAAGACATAGACGATAATTACCGTTTAAAAGAACAAGCTATAAAAGATCATATAAACAGCTTCTTTGATGATCATAAAAAAGCCAGTCAGATTATCAGCGAAAAATTAAATCAGGAAAATATTGTTGACGCAGCAAGTTTCAGAGAATTCCTGAGTTCTTATCAGAGAGAACAGGAAGTTCAATTAAAGAATGTAGAAATATTATTGAAGGAATTTCAAATTGAATACCAGCATTTTCTCAAATCTCTATGCAAAGCTATAGAGAGCGGGGAACTGATGAACATAAAAAGACTAAAAGACACATTAAAAAACAATAAATAATAAAGAGATATTATGGAAAGCGGAATCACAAGTTTGAGGTCTGTTAAACAAGAGTTTCTGAAAAGACCCCAAGAGGAAAGACAGGAAAGAAAAACTCAGATTCTAGATATCTTGAGAATACCAGGAGAGGAGCTTAAGACTGAATTTTTGCGCTTTATGCTTTAAAAATACATCAAATATAAAAAGAATAAGGAGATGCAATGGAAAGTAGAATCACAGAAATAATTGGAAAAAACAATGAATTAATAAAAAGAATTCAACAACAAGGACAGGAAAGAAGAGCTCAAACTCTTGAAATGTTAAGAAAGTCGAGAGAGGACCTAAATGCTAAAACTGCCCAACTAAGGGAAGATAATAGAAAAAGGATAGAGGAAAGAAAATCTAAAACTTCTGGGGAACTGAAAAGTTTTACAAAAGATCTAGTTAATAACATATCTAAGGATTTAAAAGCAAATAGAAAAGAAACGAAATCGGAATCTAATAAACATTTTTCAGATCTTGGAAAAGCTAAGGAAGAAAGAAATAAAGAAGTGGGAGAAATGCTGAAAAAGTTTAGAGATGAACTAAAAGCCCAAACAGCACAATTAAGGGAAGATAACTTAAAGGAAAGAGAAGATAATAGAAAAGCAAGAGAGGAAAGAAAAGCTCATACTGCTGATTTTTTGAAAGAGGCTAGAGAGAAAGTAAGTTCTGAAACAGAAGCGTTGCGGAAAGAGTTTGGAAAAGAACACCAGGAAATAATTGCAGAGTTAAAAGTTTCCAGCGGTGATTTAAAAAAGGTTCTTGCAGATTCTGAAAAGAGTCGAGCCGATTCAGAAAAAAATAGAAAAAGCGCTGCTCCGGTAGGAAAAGTAATAGCTAAAAAATCTCAAAAAACGGCTGTCGTGAAACCTCAAGTTAAAAAAGAGCACATAAAAGAAGAAAGTAAGGCTGTACATGAAGTTAAAAAAGAAGAACCAGCCCAGGAAGTAAACAAGGCTACCGTAGAAGAATCCAATAAGGAACAACCAACACACCAAGAAGTTAAGGTCGTAGAAGAAGTTAGGAAAGAATACACTAATGAGCAATTGAAAAAGAAAATATTAGCTCTAGTCAAAAAGCACGCAGATGATGGGATAAGAG
>JBAXXY010000329.1:0-1840 GCA_037127655.1 Lentisphaerota bacterium | reverse complement strand
GTTGAGACTTCAGAAATACTGATAAGCCAAGACGAGCAGAAGTTTGTTGATGAAATCTGGATCGCTAAAAACTACCCCTCTGCAATTTTAGTATTCGAGGCTTCTAAATTAACTTCAAAAGTTTATATAGCTGTAGGAGACAAAGAGTGGAAAAATCCGCCGCCTGATGAAATGCATGACCTCGATATGGAAGCGCACCTGATGTTTAATAAAGTATGCAGGGTAAAAGGAGTAACAGTAGAATTTAGGGTTATGGACGGCGGGCACGATTGGGATGTCTGGCTCCCAGCTTTCACTGATGCCATGAAATACCTTTTCAAACAACCAGTTGCGAAGATCAAGTAATTATGAATGAGTTATTTATTTCAGGACAGGAAGGAAAACTTAAATCAGACTGCAGAATCTTTTACACTTCCCATGAGGAAGGTGGAAGAAAAATA
Organism: Lentisphaerota bacterium; assembly: GCA_037127655.1. Classification (GTDB taxonomy): domain Bacteria; phylum Verrucomicrobiota; class Lentisphaeria; order Victivallales; family GWF2-38-69; genus GWF2-38-69. The sequence goes on along the minus strand of JBAXXY010000329.1, from coordinate 1,400 downwards.
GAAGTTCAATCAAAAGTCGATGTTTTCTATGGAAAATCAATCTATGAGCTTGCTGAAAAAACTCTAGCTGAACTTGCTATAGATAATTGTCATCTCAAGATAGAGGACTTTGGAGCGCTTCCTTATGTGATCCAGGCAAGGATTGAGGCTGTTATCAAAACAGCTCATCCAGAGGTAAAGTTGGAATCACTTCCTGATATTAAACACATCTGCAATGATAAGTTTTCGAAGGATTCACGGAGAATTACTCGGCTTTATGTTCCGGGAAATCAGCCGAAGCTAATGGTGAACGCAGGCCTTTACAAACCTGATGGGGTTATTCTTGACCTCGAAGATGCCGTCGCTCCGGATGAAAAACTTTCTGCAAGACTGATTGTAAGAAATGCTCTCCGGACGATTAATTTTTATGGCGCTGAAAAAATGGTGAGGATTAATCAGGGCGTTCTGGGATTTGAAGACCTTGAGGCTGTTGTCCCCAATAATGTCAACCTCATTCTAGTTCCAAAAGTCGAAACACCGGAGCAGCTTGTTTCTGTTAATAACAAAATTAAGGAAATATCAGCTAAGTGTGGGCGAACAGAACCTGTTTATCTCATGCCAATAATTGAAAGTGCCAGAGGTGTTCTGAATGCTCTCAGAATAGCAGAATGCTGTGATACTGTCGCTGCTCTGGCAATAGGACTGGAAGATTATACCGCAGATCTGGGCACACAAATTTCGAGAGACGGAGCGGAATCACTCTTTGCCCGTTCAATGGTGGTTAATGCTGCAAAGGCTGCCGGAATTGGGGCTTCAGATTCAGTTTTCTCTGATGTGGGAGACGATGATGGTCTTTTGTTTTCTGCCAAGGAAGCCAGAAAACTTGGGTTTGACGGTAAGGGTTGCATACATCCTGGACAGATCAGGATAGTTGAGCAGGCCTTTGCTCCTAGCCAGGAAGAAATTGAAAGAGCGCAAAAAATAGTTCAGGCTTTCGAAGATGCAAAAGCCAAAGGTTTAGGCGTGATATCTCTTGGCAGCAAGATGATTGATCCACCAGTAGTCAAAAAAGCAATAGCTGTAATTAAGGCGACAGGAAAAATATGAGCGTAAAACTTGTTAAAAATGCAGCAGGCAGAATGGTTCCAGTCGAAGTAAACGGTAAAAGCGTAATACCGTTTAAGGGAATTGGGCAGCATAGACCCTCAGGCAATAAATACGGGCCGCCGATTGTTTCGTCTCTTGATTACCCAAAGGACGGGAATAAATGCGTGCCTACTCTTAGAGAGGCTTTACAAAAATGCGGTCTAAAAGATGGAATGACTATTTCCACTCATCATCACATGAGAGACGGAGACCTGGTTAGCAACCAGATATTCAATATAGCTGATGAACTTGGGCTAAAAGATTTAGTATGGATG
>JBAXXY010000328.1:0-1848 GCA_037127655.1 Lentisphaerota bacterium | reverse complement strand
ATCAAATATACTCTACGATTGCATGACTTTTTCAATACATAACTATGGTTGTTTTAATGAAATTTAGATTTTTTATTGGTTTTTTTCTCTTTATTTTATCGATAGTCTATTTTGCTCCTACAGCAAAAGCCGTAACTACAGATACAGATGTAGCGATATCTTCAGATTATATTTACGACCAGCAATCCACTCATGACTCTAGAGCTAATCAGGACTTTAATGACGACATGGGACAGGGACCAATCAGAAAATTTGGAAGAGGAATATGCAATGTAGCTTTCGGTGTATTCGAAATACCAATTCAAGTTTACAAGACAAATGAGACAACAGGAGGTCTTGCCGCTTGGACTTATGGACTTCTAAAAGGCGTAGGAAGATTCTTAGAAAGGGAGCTTGTCGGAGTAGCTGAAATAATCACATTCCCAATTCCATTACCAGGCGCTTCAACTCAGAAATATGGCTCAGGCTGGGGTTATGGACCATTGATGGAACCTGAGTGGATTTTCACATTCGACACTGATCCGTATAACACAATTTACCCCAACAAGCCTCCTCAATGAGTATTTAAGTGCTAAAAGCCCGTTCATCGGGCTTTTTTTTATCTCGTGTGGTTGAAATTTTGATGCTTTTAATCCTATCTTATTGCTTTTATCAAGCTCAAACTTCAGAGGTCATTTATTATGGGTTTCTCCTGCGGAATAGTAGGTCTGCCGAATGTCGGTAAATCGACTTTATTTAATGCCATAACCAAAGCAGGCGCAGAATCTGCCAATTTCCCTTTCTGCACGATTGAGCCTAATACCGGAATAGTTCCAGTTCCTGATTATAGGCTGGATGTCCTTAGTAAAATGCACAAATCCAAAAAAACAGTTCCTGCCGCTATGAAATTCATTGACATAGCAGGACTTGTGGGTGGAGCCAGCAAAGGACAAGGTCTTGGCAATAAATTTCTTGGGAATATTAGGAATGTGGATGCAGTCGCTCATGTAGTCCGACTTTTTAATGATGAGAATGTCACACATGTATCGGGAAGAGTTGATCCTGTAAATGATATCGAAACTATTATTACTGAACTTGCATTGTCCGACTTAGAGCTTGTCGAAAGACGAATTTCAAAAACTGAAAAAACAGCCCGTTCCGGGGACAAAGAAAGTTTGAAAGAACTTCCATTGCTCCATTTACTTCACAAAGCTCTGTCAGACGGGACTAAATTTGATATGTCAAATGACGATATTGCGCCGCTGGCAAAAGAAATTGGTCTTCTTACTTCTATGCCAGCCTTTATTTGCGCCAACATTGATGAAACAATGATTGAATACTGCGAAAACTTGATTAATAATCATCCGCTTAAAGCTTTTGCAGATAAAAATAATATGGAAATCATTCCAGTTTCTGCCAAACTCGAAGATGAGATAGCTCAACTCTCTCCTGAAGAAGCCGTTGAATTTATGAAAGAAATGAATCTTAAAGAGAGTGGACTAAGCAGAATAATAAAAACAGGCTACAAGTTGCTTAACTACATCACATTCCTTACTACAGGACAGGATGAAACAAGAGCCTGGACTATTACAAACGGCACCATGGCTCCGCAAGCCGCAGGGAAAATTCATACTGATATGGAACGGGGCTTTATAAGAATGGAAGTAGTTTCATATGAGGATATAGTGCAGTGCGGAAGCGAGACAGAAGCTAAAAACCAAGGTAAAATGCGTATAGAAGGCAAAGACTACATGATGAAAGACGGCGATGTAGTTCATGTAAGATTTTCCGTATAATTTTGCGAAAAACTTTATTTGATTGCTTTTTCCTTTATAATCTCAAAACAGGGACATCTTAATAGCCCGATAT
>JBAXXY010000327.1:0-1860 GCA_037127655.1 Lentisphaerota bacterium | reverse complement strand
ATTAGGTGTAGTATCTCTAGGGTAACCATACAAACCATAATGGCTTCGAGAAGATGATTCTCCTACAACAATTACTCCAACAAAATTTTCATTGTCATTAAATAAGTTGTGAATATTATTCGGGAGTTGAGGCTTTTTTGCCATCTTTTCAAGGAGATGATTTTCTTTAGCATTAATCACATATCCAGCAATTAGATTAGTAACAGGGTTTCTGGTAAAGGCTTTATAGAATTTACGCTTTTTGTAGGAGCGTATCACTGTTATTATGAATGGAATAGTCAGTAGAAAACCAATTATAGCAGTGTATGCGTCTAGTCCATAAGTCATGGTACAAAAGTAGTAAATCAGAATCAAATAAACTGCAAGAAATATGAAGGCTGCAATAAAAGTGGATGGTTTTGAAAAATTAGAGACGAATTCTTTTATTTCCTTAGGCGATGATACGGCTATTATTGCGAACATATCTCCCTCTAAAGGATTTTTAAATTTAAAGGCAGACACTGTTTCAGCCAATATAATGATAAGCAGAAGCAACAGGATGACAGGTAGATATATTTTTGCAAAAAAACCAAATAAAAATATCGGAGAAGCTAAAACCAAGTAAAACGGCATAGCCTGCCAGAAAGGATTTAGAAAAGACTTATTTGCTTTATTAACCCAAAGTGCCAGTAAGTCAATGATATTCAAAAGAACTAATAAAATGATAAAAAGCACACCTGCTTTTAATGTGTCAGATTGAGCATTTAATTGATGAATGAAAGATATGATGCTATTGGAGCTTGATTCTAACATAAATACTATCCTTTTTTAACGGCAATTTTTGAATATTATAGTGACATTATTGTGCCTATTACTATAGGAATGGAGAAATTGTCATCCACTTTTATGGTTTTTCCATATAGCTCAGCAATTGCGGCGATGAATATTCCTATCTCTCCTTTGATAATTATTGCTACGGAGTAGTTAAAAGCAAAACCACACAGCATCAATATTAGCGCTGAAGAAATAATAAATGCCAAAAAGCCCTCCACTGTCTTGCCATTTGAAAATCTGATTCTGCCAAATTTCCGTCCCACCAATGCGGCGGCAGTATCGCCCACTATCATTACTGAAAAAGCTAAAAAAGCTATATGCTTATCGAATAAAATAATTGACAGAAAAGCAGAAGCCAAGACAAAAGGCGACCCACTTAGTTTAAATGACTTTTCACTAGGATCTTTCCTCATCATTTTTCCAAACACAAAATGATAGGAGGAAGAAACAAAAGGCCAATCTTTATAATTCCCATACTCAACAATTAGATTTAATATCAATAGAAGTAAAAAAATGGAACTTGCCCATATTTCAGGAAGTATAATCATTGCAAAAGCCATCCAAAGAGAAGTAATATGGATTAACTTTCTATATATTTCTTGAGTGTAAGATATTTCCATTTTTGTCTGATTATTGAATACGAGTAAGTTTGTTGTCATCCAAAGAAAGAAGACAATTTGACTTTGTTCTTTGAGATTTCATTTTATTGGGTTTCATAAACTCTGCCAATACGCTTAGGGTAAAATAGAAAATTAAATTTTAGTTTGACACTGAGAAGTAGTTCAACTCAACACTCATAACTCAAAATTTCCTTATCCCTGTGTTTTCCGCGGCTATGCGTGAAAATTCTTCACTCACAAAGGCACTGTGAAGTAGTGGAAGAATAAAGAGATTTAACCACGGATTACACCGATTAACACGAATTTCTGTTAATGTCGCATTAACGGTCAAGAGCAAAACTTCAATGATTTTATAACCTTATAACTTGAAACATTATAACTTTAGAACTGTTGATATCTAATACAGAGCAGATAGTAACTTATATGG
>JBAXXY010000326.1:0-1870 GCA_037127655.1 Lentisphaerota bacterium | reverse complement strand
ATGGAATACTCAATAAGATTTGATTATGTGAATCAATAGTGATTAGGGCTAAAAAAACAAAAAGGCCTTGCTGGTGCAAGGCCTAAAATAAACTATTTGAGAGAATGATTAATTGAAAGACTGTTTTATCTTATCAATAGTGGAAGGTGGTGTCACAATCTCAATTTTCTTAGCTTCGATTTTGGTGTTAGGTGAGAACCCAATATATCTGAAGAAGCTCTTTTCAACTTCACCATAAATTCTTACTTTTTGGTCTGGAGTTACATCAAGTTTATTCCACACTTTTGGACATATTTTAACTACAATCTCTCCAGTGGAATCTTTGAATGTATAGCAGCTTTTGCAATTCTTCTTTATCAGATTGCCTTCAAGCCAAATGTGACTGTCATTGGCCATATTAACAGCATCAGCTATTGTTGTGACAGTTATTGTTGCTGGTGACTGCTTATCCTGTGGCATGACTAAATCAGCATATGTGCAATAAGCTCCTAAAGTAATAGCTAATGTAGCTAATGTTAGAGTTAGTTTTTTCATGGTTTATCTCCTTAAATTTAATTTGGTTTTTCAGTTGTTACTGCTGCTGGAGTTTGCAGAACTTCTATTTTCTGAACTCTCACTACAGGAGCAATGCTCTTACTTACTGCTCTGAGAAGATTTGTCTTGATTTTTCCATAAATTTTAACATTGGTACCTTCAGCAGGAACAGTGATATTTTTATCTGTTGGAATATCCAGTTTTACTTCTCCAGTCGAATCTTTCAGATAATAAGCGCTGCTTTTCTTAGTAAGCGTTCCTGTAAGTTCTACATGTTCCTTGCTGTCAGCCTGGTTTACGAGAGCTACAGTGTTGATAGTCTGATTGGTTGGATCTTGATTTGCAGCCATAATGCAAGTTGCTGTAATAAGACAGCATACTGCAATCAATGACTTTGAATTTCTGCTCATAGTATTTCCTTTTTGTATAGGTTACAGATATAGCATAGAAAGCTATTCTAGTTATTTATTTTGTTTAACTAAAGTAACTGTAGATGCTAAACATTGCCAGAATATTGCCAACAGATTATTTTTAGGTTATGTAGGTAAGACTCAAACTTTCTACAAAGGATTAGGCTTAATATAGCAATTTGAAATGGCGATATATTTTCTTTCAGATGGATTCTTTTACCCCAGTATCCACAGAAGAGTCAAGTATTTCAACAACTTGGATATCCTCTATTTGGATAAAAGGTTCTACTATTCCTTTTTCATCTATTTCAACATCACCAGTTACAGTTACTTTTTTTCCAATGTCCTCATGTGGCTCATCTGATTCATAGCGAAAAACTAAATTTATCGCACCAGTTGAATCTTGTAGTGCATATTTTTTGTCAATCATAATTAATTTTCCAGCCAACTCCACATCTGTGCCATCTTTCACTTCCTTAGCTTTGGCTACAGATATAACATGCTCATGATATTCTAGAACTCCAGGTTTAGCAATAGCGTATGTTCCTATCAATAAGCAACAAATGACTATATGTAATTTTAGAACTTTAATCATACTTATCCTTTTATTTTTAAATTAAAAACCAGAAATAATAATTCTAATTGTATCTGAAAAATTAAAAAAAAGCAAATAAAAAATGCATCTCTGAATTCATCCCAGCTACACAGTTAAAATGATTTCATATCCATTCCAGAAAGGAACTGATAAATTGAAATTATTTTAGTTTAAATAGCTCCATCAAGCAAGGAATTGGCAACTACAGCTGCAGGGGAAACTATTTTATCTACTCCTATGCTTTTGCATAGTTCTGAATTATCATCATTTTCTATGCTAGTGTCAAGTCAGTGATGTAATGTCTAGTAATAGTGTTATAATTTCAGTTAAC
>JBAXXY010000325.1:0-1901 GCA_037127655.1 Lentisphaerota bacterium | reverse complement strand
TGTCATTTAAGCAACTAGCGTGCCAAAGGGTTTAAGAAATATGATAAAAAGGAGAGAAATGAGGTCAACATATTTTTTATTGAGCCAAATAATCTGAATTGCTTAGGAAATTTATTATCTTATATGATATAATAATATCTATAAATATAGAATAATATCTATTACTAGAGATTATGAAAAAAGTACTCATCAACTTACTTGGTATTGAACTGGACAGTTCTGCAGATACTTGCAGATGGGCAAAGTGGAGACCTTCTGTAGCTATATGCCAGCATAGGGAAATATCATTTGATCGTTATCACCTGATATATCAAAAAGGTTTCAAAGAACTTGCCGAGACAGTTAAGAAGGATATACAATTTGTAAGTCCTAAAACTGAAGTGATACTTAATCCGATTGTCTTCAAAGCTCCATGGGATTTTGAAGATGTCTATCAACAGTTGTTTCAATACACCAGAAGTTTTAACTTTGATACGGATAATGAAGAATATTATATCGGTATTAAGACTGGAACGCATGTTGCCAGAATATGTATGTTTCTTTTGGCAGAATCCCATCACTTTCCTGCAAAGCTGATTCAGATATCCAAGCCGGATAAAAGCCAATTCAATCCAATCGGGTTCTGCAGTATTATTGATTTGGATTTATCCAAGTATGACAGCATAGCAATGCGGTTCAGAAAAGATAAATACGATGATCTCAGTTTTCTCAAGTCAGGCATAAAGACTAAATCAAAAAGCTTCAATAAGCTTATCGAAATGATAGAAAGAGTAGCAATCAACTCACCTGAACCGATACTTCTTATGGGACCTACCGGAGCAGGCAAATCACAGCTTGCCAGAAGAATATTTGAATTAAAGAAGCTTCAGAGGAAAATTTCTGGAAAGTTTGTTGAATTAAACTGTGCTACCCTCAGAGGAGATTCTGCCATGTCATCTCTTTTTGGGCATAAAAAAGGTTCTTTCACAGGAGCTTTGAATGACAGGGAAGGCCTGATAAAAACAGCTGACAATGGAATCCTATTCCTTGATGAGATAGGAGAGCTTGGAATTGATGAACAGACAATGCTCCTGCGAGCAATTGAAGAAAAGAAGTATTTTCCACTTGGCTCAGATAAAGAAATAACAAGCAGTTTCCAACTTATATGCGGCACGAATAGAGATCTGAAGAAGAATGTTGCTGACGGTAAATTCAGGGATGATCTTTTTGCCAGAATAAACCTCTGGACTTTTACGATGCCTTCACTTAAAGATAGAGCCGAAGATATAGAACCTAATATTGATTACGAGATCGACAGATTCAGCGAAAAATACAATCAAAGGATTTCTTTCAGTAAAGAAGCTAAAGACCTGTTTTTAGAATTTGCTGTTTCCAATGAGGCTATTTGGACATCCAACTTCAGAGATTTGAATGCTGCTATTACGAGAATGGGTACTCTGTCTGAGTCGGGAAGAATCACTGTTGATGTTGTTAAAAACGAGATCGAAAGACTGAAGTGTATCTGGAATGTTGGCAGACAAAAGGACTCCGATTTAGATGGTATCTTTTCAATAAGGAAAGAATTAGCGGAACTTGATTTATTCGATAAACTACAGCTTGAACAGGTAGTAAAAATTTGCAGAGACAGTAAGTCAATTGCTGATGCAGGGCGCAAACTCTTTTCTTCTTCCAGAGAATCCAAGAAGCATACTAATGACTCTGATCGTCTAAGAAAATATCTGATCCGCTTCAATCTAAACTGGACAGATTTACAATAATAACACTTTCAAATATAAGATCATTTTGAGAGCAAAATAAGACTTTGAAAGAAGGTTAATAAATTTAGTACAAAAAAAAGAGGATGTCGTGAAGATTTCACAGAGTTGTACAGTTGCCTATACTTCTGCTACGCGATACTCGGG
>JBAXXY010000324.1:0-1902 GCA_037127655.1 Lentisphaerota bacterium | reverse complement strand
ACTATATATACTCATTTTTCATGGTTGCGCAAATTCGACAACGAGCACCCTGAAGTTGTCAAGCAGATGCTGAACGAGATTGGACATGGGAAATTCCCCGGCATTGAACTACGCCGCACCAATGATATTGAATCGCTACTGAACGACTGGCGTTACCGGCTTGGGTGTTGCTGGCGATTATGGCTGGTAGTGCTTCCTCAGACCTGGCTTTGGAGTCTAAAAATGCGCCTTCGTAGTTATCTGATCATGATAGGGATATGGGGGGTTATTCAGTCCCTAAGGAGAAAGTCAATTTAGATGGCTATCGCACATAAAATTATTCACTATGCAATGCTGGCTGATGCCGGTATTGGAACAGTCCGCAGAGCTTTTCTTGGTGAAAAACCAGGTCTGGTAAGCGTTCTTTTTCATAATATTTTTCACGACAAAAGCGCAGTGCTAAGCGGACTTGCCTACCCGCAGGAAAGGGTTATACAAGCGCAGTTCAGGTGTTTTCTGGATTGTTGGCGCCAGGCCGGATATCGTTTTGTGTCATCAAGAAATATCATTGAAGGGCTTGATGCAGCCGGGAAATATGTTCTTTTGACATTTGATGACGGATATTGCAGCATTCTCGATGTCCTTCCTATTATTGAGGAGTATCAGATACCCGCAATCCTTTTCGTGACATCGTCCAATATTGAAACTGGACATGCATACTGGCCTGATGTTGTATATCGTGAAGAGTTTGCCAAAGGCGCATCAGTTACTGAAATTAGTACATTGATTGAATCCTTCAAAAAAAAGCATAATTCTGACATCCAACAGTTACTGCTGGAGCGATACGGAACAACCAGACTGTTTCAGGTTGATGACATTGCACGCCCTCTTACGGAACAGGAACTCGTCAGACTGGCTATCCACCCGTTAATTGAAATAGGCAATCATACGGCAAATCATATTGATCTTACCGTATGCAGCGTTGATGAAATTAGAAAAGAAATATCAGGATGTCAGAAGTCGATTGCAAGGATTACCGGCAAAAATCCCGTTGCAATTTCGTATCCGTTTGGCAGATACAATGATAAAATCATTGACTCGGCAAAATCAGAAGGACTTATGTTAGGTTTTACCTGTGACGAAGGCAAAAACATACTGCCTCTGAATGGAAACGCACTAAAAATTCGGCGTTATCATTTTTTAGGGGATTCAGCTTTTAATGCTCAATGTGACAGATTTAGAAGTGATATACATTTTTTTTGGCCTATAACTAAATATATGTTTTCGTCAGCTATTTCTTTAAGGAGTAAGTAAACATGACCATCAATATTGTCAGGAGGATGTGATGGAACTCCTAAGACGCACAGTTCGTAGCTTCCTTCGATCTGATACTAAATTATACAAGATGGGAGCTGTCTTTCTAGATTTTTTGTTTACTACGAGAAAAGAGGGAATCGGATGTTGGCACAAATTTAGAGAATTGGGTAAAGAACTAAAGGATAGTACACCGCAGTCTATAGCTTTAAGTAACCTGAAATATCCTATACTTATTCGGCCCGGAACGCTGGACGCTGGGACAGTAATAAATAGTGTAATTAGAGAAGAGTATGGTCACTTTGTGCCAGTCAGAGATCCGAAATGGATGATTGATGCCGGAACTTATATAGGTGATACTTCTGTTTACTTCCTCTCCAGGTTTCCTTCCCTAAAAGTTATTGCGCTCGAACCAAACCCTCCAAGCTATGAAATGGCGAAACAAAATCTTATGCCATACGGCGAGCGTGCAATCCTACTGCAAAAAGGATTATATTCAAACGAACAAGTTCTTTATTTTTCCGGTGAAGAAACCGGCGCTTCTATAACCGAATCCGGGTTTAAGATAACTTGTACTACTATTTTATCTCTCTTGGAGCAATATTCGAT
>JBAXXY010000323.1:0-1902 GCA_037127655.1 Lentisphaerota bacterium | reverse complement strand
TAATAGAGGCATGGTCAACAAGGGCAGGAATTTTTATTCTGGCTCTGGTTTTAGCAATAATTATCATTAAATTTGCTATAAAATATTTAAATTCATTTCTCTTATTTCTCAAGTCCTCAATCGTATCTCTAAAGCTGACATTATTATCAGTTCCAGGCGTAAAAGGGTTTATCACAAAACACCCTAAACTTATTTGTTTTGTACAAAACCGTTTTGATGTAAACAGATTCTCTGGTTTGACACTTACATGTTTAATTGTTGCTTTCGTTTATGCCTTCTTCCTTTTTGCCGGAATAGCAGAGGCTATTATAACATCAGGACCGATTGTAGAGTTAGACATTCGCGTAGCAAACCTTTTGTATATCTTCCGTGACGCAGAACTGCTTCATTTCTTTCTATGGGTAACACTTCTTGGCAAGTGGCAAGTAATTGCAGGGTCAGTAATTGTTACTTCTGCAATTTTATGGTTATGGAGAGAAAATTTATATATTTCCCCTCTATTGCTTTCTGTCATGGGTTCAAGCATCATTTTTTCAATTGGAAAAACACTTTTTCATCGCCCAAGGCCTAAACTGGCTTATTATTTAGAACAATCATTTTCATTCCCCAGCGGTCACGCTGCGATGGCCGTCGCTTTCTATGGATTTCTCGCTTACATACTGCTTTGTTTAGTCAAAAGCTGGAAAATGAAAGCAAACATACTTTTTGTCAGCCTTATAATCATAGTCTTTATAGGCCTAAGCAGATTGTATCTTGGAGTTCATTTTTTAAGCGATGTATTAGGCGGTTATCTTTTAGGAGTATTATGGCTGATTGTAGGAATAAGCATTTCACAATGGCTAAATAGGCGTTATTCAATATCAGCATCAGTTTTAAGGTGGAAGGCAGTTATTCTGTCTTTGATCCTTATAACAGCAAATCTGTGTGTATATGTATGCTATGGCATTGAGTACACTCCTCAACATCTTATAAGAACAGAAGAACAAAAGATAGTTGTTAATGAAAATATTCTTGATGCCTTCTACAGTAAGAAATTACCGCAATTTACCGAGAAACTCAACGGCGATAAACAACAGCCAATAAACTTTATTTTTACAGTAAAAGACCAGAATCAGTTAATAAATGATATGGGAAAAGCAGGATGGCAGCTTGCCGATAGGATTGATGTTTTTCCAATGCTACATATGACTAAATCTGTATTGCTCAATGAGCATTATCCTAATGCCCCTATAACTCCTTCTTTTTGGAATAACCAGGTAAATGATCTCGGATTTGAAAAACCAACAGAAAATAAGACTGTACGAGAAAGGCATCTGGCAAGATTCTGGAAAACTGACTTGATAACCAACGACGGCAAACAGATTTATGTCGGGGCAGTATATTCTTATAAAGGCCTGAAGTGGCTCATTATTCCCAGAAAGAACTCAGACATTGATGCAGAAAGGGAAATGGTATTTTCTGATTTACAGAAAGCTGACCTTATTTCAAGCTTCCAGAAAGTCCAATTAGTATGTCCTATATTGAGAGAAAAATCTAAAAATAATCGATTCTTCACTGATGGCAAAACCTATATAATTTTTTTAAGATAAAAGGAATTCTCTGAATGATAAGGAATTGTTTAATAAGTGATGCTCAGGCAATATGCGATATATACAATCATTACATACAAAATACTGTTATAACATTTGAAGAATCTCCGCTTGTCACCAAAGACATAGCAGAAAGAATCAAAACAGTTACTGAAAAATATCCGTGGCTAGTTTATGATATTAATGGCGAAATCATGGGTTATGCCTACGCTGGAGAGTTCAAGTCTAGATGCGCTTACAGATATACTCTTGAGACATCTGTTTATCTCTCTTCAGAACACACATCGAAAGGGATAGGAACAGAGCTTTACAA
>JBAXXY010000322.1:0-1932 GCA_037127655.1 Lentisphaerota bacterium | reverse complement strand
CACATAGAAGTATTTTTTCATCCGTACTACAGCCCCTTTTAGATAGTCTCGGTAATTACCATCAGCCATATGCAAATAGTGATACATGGTTGACTTAGGATTAAAATACTCCTGAGACAATTCTCTTATTCCGTTGATGAAACTAGAGTCTTCATAATAGACATTTGGACTTCTAAGCCATTCCAGAAGCGGAGGATTGGATTTCCTGAAGAGGTTAAGAGATTTTCTTAGTTCCCAGCCTCCAAGATCTATGTCATTTGGCAGAATCTTAGCGTAGTTGTCCTTCCTTTCCTGGATGGACAAATACCAGTCTAACGGATGAACATAGATGAATCTTACATCCCAATCGCTGTTAGTTGAAGCAAAACCCCAGGCTCTGCTTCCCGATTCAACAGCGTATAAGACTTTTACATTTTGCTCTTGTTCAATTCGTTTCAGCTCAGTTAAAATTTGTTCTTTCATGTTTTTTCTAACTCATCTTTTGTTTTTGCCCCATACTGTTCAAGAAGGTCAATAATAACTTTAAGGTTTTCATAATATTGCCAGTCTAGCGAATTAACATCATTACAGAATTCAAGTTTATGATATCCTTTGTCCATCATTGCCCATTCCAGAGGAGTTCTATATCCGTCAATAAGAAAGTTAGGATCGGCACCTTTTTCCAAAATCAATTTCACAGGTTCAGAGTAATGAGTCATGCATGCGTCGAGAAGGACGCTTCCGCCATCCTTGTCTCTGTAGTTAACATCTGCGCCAAGATCAATAAGAAACTCAATTAATTTCAGATCATCTAGGTTCTCATAAGAGAACAACAAGTCCTGCAATAAAGATTCTCCATCTTCTATAGCGTTGAGATCAGCTCTTTGTTCGACAAGTTCTCTGATTCTAGACTCATTAGGATTCTCAGAATTGACTTCCTGTCTCAGCAACTTATTTAGTTCAATTTGCGTTTTCATTTGTCAATTCCTTAGTAGTTTTAGCTCCATAGTTTCTTAACACTTCCACAATTTTTTTTAAATCTTCTGCAATCTCTTTATCTTCAGGATCGACATTGTTACAAATTGGTATTTTTGATTCCTTCTCATAGTCAATCTGTTCATTATTAACATAATCAAGAAATGATTCGTTATAATCTCTGAACAAGAAATTAGGATTTGCACCGCTGTCTAACAGTAGTTTTACAGCATCAGCCGATCTTGAAACATATGCAGCAAAGAGGACTCCGCATCCATCATAAGGTTTCCAGTTTACATCAGCTCCAAGTTCTATAAGAAGCCTTATGTATTTCAAATCATATCCATCTAGAACTTCATATAAAATATCGGATAAAATTGAGTCGTCATAACTATTAACATGATTTATATCAGCACCTTCTTTAACTAACCTTCTGATTTCTTCTTCTCTAGGGTTTTTAGAGTGTACTTCATTGATAAGGAGCTCTGTTAATTCTTTCATAGAACAAGTCCAGATAATTAAAATTTATAGTCCTAAAACACAAATCCAGTCATTCTTCCTGTAGCAATCAAGAATAAAAATTGAAACTTCAGAAAGCATTTCTTTGATTTCCTTACGGTGTTCTTCTAGTTTCTTAGCTAACCATGATTCAAAAGTAGGTTTCAAATTCAGTCTCTTTGTTATTTCAATAGCCGATATAGACAAGAATTCTCTGGCTATATCTGAAAGTTCATGAGCGTAACTGAGTCCAATGCTTTTATGTATATTATTCATCTCATAGTGATCATAATTTTTCACATACTTATAGAGAAGTCCTTCTGCAAAAAAGAACCCATCTTCATCTAGAAAAATAAAACTATCCTGGAAGTGTTTTCCCTTATAACGGCCTGCGCCAATTTCGATATAGGCTGTTCCATCTAAGAGAGCTTTATCTTTAATTACTTGAAATAGATTAGAATACATTTACTACACCATAAG
>JBAXXY010000321.1:0-1982 GCA_037127655.1 Lentisphaerota bacterium | reverse complement strand
TTATTTGAGTTATTTTGTATCTAAAATAAATAATAATTGATTTCGATTATCAGATTTATTTTATAATTATTTTATTTGTGAATTTATAAATCTGAATAAATAAGGTGGGGATAAAGGGAAAACCACTTTCTTCCCAAAATGGATAAATATTCAATTTTCTATTTTCTCATGGGGATAAAAGGGATAAAAGGGATAATTTCCAGCCATAATATATTTCGTTCTTTAATGTTCTGTTTGTATATAATAATATAAATGAAAAATATTCTGGGATGATTTCAATCCTCTTTATCCTCTTTATCCCCATTGGAAGTAGCTTCTTCCAAGCAAAACTTGGTATATTTCTCCATTCTAAAGACTTTTATTCTATTATTGGCATAAATTCTATCTGCTCTCTTGGTTATCAATCTTGAGAAAGTGATTTGACCAGCTTTTGTATCAAGATCCAAGTTTCGAAACAAAAAAAGATCTTCAGCAATAGTACGAAGGTCTTCAGCTCTGACTTCAAGTTTATTGTGTTTTCTCCACCAAGATAGAACCAACTGTTTTATATCAGAATCTTCAGTGTTACCACCAACACTAAGCGAATGACTGATAACCTTTCTTTCATCAAAAGGATTTTTGAATCCATTGCTTATAAGAATACCAGAAACAATAGATGACCACTCTTCAAAAGATGGAATTTTTTTACCAAAAACTGCACCATTATCGAACCAATGTTTTATAAGAGTATAAATTGCATTCAATATCTCTTGCCTGTTAATGGAAATATAATCGTACAAGCTTCTTTTGAACTGTCTATCTTTTATCTGTTCTTGGTAATACTCCATCCTAATGTGCATTATCCTTCTTTCCATATCTGGACTGAAAGAAACGCCATTTCCAGACATACCATAAAGTCCAGTATTTGGATATTCTCTATTTTTACTTTCACACAGCACTCTATCCTTTATAACTTGTGATGTACAAAAATGTTCAAATGCCTTACTGTCAAGATACCCTTTCAAGTTGGAGAAAATAATAATTTTCTGATTATCAGCACATGCAGCAAAAAGAAATTTTCTATACTCATCATCTGAATTGCATGGTGCACTAAATATTGGTTGTGTATTTTCATAGATAAGATATGGAATACCTAGCAGGTAATCCTTACCAACACCTTCTCTGTTTCCATCAGCAAGAAAGCACATTGCCCTTCTATTATATGTAAGTAGCGTAAGTGCTGGGGAAAGGATATAGGAAACAGCTCTTGATAAATCAAGTTCGTGCTCAAGGAAACAGAATTCTGAAAACAAATCTCTTACAATGCTTATAGCTTTATCTATTTCCATGAACTCAATCATGGGTGCAAATAGTTCTGTATATATTTGTTTATCAGAGTTATATCCCACATCTGTGAATAATAACTTATCATTTTTCCTATAAGGCAATTTGAATGGTGAAAATCCACAGATTTCTGATAGTTGATAATTATCATTAGATTTTAGAATTATCCTCGCATCTGATTCGTTAAAACTGGAATCTTTTATATTACCTTTATCAGTTGTAGTCTGTGGGATAAAATACTTTTCAATATCTGTTATAAAACCAGCATTAGTAACTTCTTCAAGAATCGCAGTTTTTATATTTTTATCAGTTTTAGCATCAAGTTTTTCCACTTCTATAATCTTTGATATGCCACCACCATATCGAAAAAATACATCCTTCTTTTTTAATTCTGCAAATACTTGTCTGCATAAATCAGATTTCAGTACTCCAGTTTTTAGAATCACTAATCTTGTATCTTTTTCATGTGTGGTAGAATCGTCAGATTTTGCATTGGATTTATAGGGTTCTATACCCCAAGCTTTCAATGTTTTTAAGAATTTCTCTTTATCCAAACATCTTTTACCAGCATCTTCACAATCGATAATACCTTCCATGATAGCTATCAGATGTATCGTATTACCACCTACATTGTGCCTAAAACAGTACCATACTTGTTT
>JBAXXY010000320.1:0-2004 GCA_037127655.1 Lentisphaerota bacterium | reverse complement strand
AAAAAAGTGGTGGTGGGAGATGGATTTGAACCATCGAACTCTAAGAGGGCAGATTTACAGTCTGCTGCGTTTGGCCACTCCGCAATCCCACCTTGAAAGATTAAAAGAAATGGAGCGGGCGGAGGGAATCGAACCCTCCTAATCAGCTTGGAAGGCTGGAGCATTACCACTATGCTACGCCCGCATTTCAATTAATTAGGTTTAAAAAATATCTTTAGAGCATCGATTGTCAAGAAGAAATACTAAAAATAACCCTATTTAGTCGACTAATTAACAGCCACATCTTTTGAAGGTTCTTTGTATCCCTCTAAGAATTCTATATAATCCATAAAAATATTGATACTTTCGTTAAGATATATATCTTTATCTTTTCCCTTTGATGTATCGGAATCCATGCCTGCAGGTAGAATGGTTTCAGCAAAATCCTTTTGTTCATCAAGAATTTTCTTTTCATCCAGGTACATTTGCCAACGTTTTTCTTCGTTAAGCGGAACAGATTTTCTTTCAGTCACCTTCGCATAAAGATCAATAGCTTTATCCAGCTTACTAAACTCAGAACTACTGTTTTGCCGTTCCTGCGTGTTTTTCTGAAGATAAGGCATGGAATCTTTTATCTTGTCATTAAAAGAATCGTGCTCAACTGGATTAACAGAATCCCACAGCATAGCATGATCAAGATTACTCTCTCCTATTTCCATATAATCCAGGAATGAATCGAACTTGATATCTGGGATTACTCCTTTATTTTGAGTAGAACCTCCGCTGACTCTGTAAAACTTGGCATTGGTGAGTTTTATAGCCCCTGCATTTAAGTCCATATTGAACTTGGAAAGTAGAGTAGATAGATCAAGAACGGTTTGGACTGTACCTTTACCGTGAGTGCTTTTATCCCCAACGACCAGCCCTCTATCGTAATCCTGGATAGCGCCTGCAAATATTTCTGAAGCAGAAGCGCTTAGTCTATTGGTAAGAACAAGAAGAGGCCCTTCATAAGTAAGAGGTTCATCCTCGTCTTCTTCTATCCTAATATTACCCCTTGAATCTTTTGTTTGAACAATCGGGCTTTTACCGACAAAAAGACCAGTCAAATCTATAGCTTCTTTGAGGCTCCCGCCGCCATTAGACCTGATATCTACAACCACCCCATCAATTTTGTCTTGTTCGAATCTTTCGAGTATTTTCTTAACATCTTTGGTAGAGCTTTTATAATTTTTTTCTCCATTATAGGCCCCTTGAAAATCTAGATAAAATGAGGGCAAAGTTATGATTCCTATCCTTCTCATTTTTCCAAAATGATCCTTGACCTCTCTGATTTCAGAAGAAGCTTCTGAGTCTTTGAGCTCTACTGTATCTCTCGTAATTGAGGTGACTTTCGGGACTGCCATAGCGCCTTCGACTCCAGGCAGAATGGTAAGATAAACTTTTGTACCCTTTGTTCCGCGAATTTTATCGACTACTTTATTTATAGGCATATCTACCACATCTGCAGGGACCGCGCCTTCCTCTCCCACAGCTATAATTTTATCTGATGCTTTTAGTACTGCGCTTTTCTCGGCAGGTCCTCCTGGAATTATTTTCTCTACTTTTACATAACCGTCTTCACTGGACAAAAGCGCGCCTATTCCTACAAAAGAAAGTTGCATTTGTATATTAAAATCTTCTTCTGTTTTTGGCGACATATAGGACGAGTGTGGGTCATAAAGTCTTGATAATGTAGATAAATATATCTCAAGAACTTCGATCGGCTCATTTTCCTCCAAGTACATTCTATATGTTTTTAATCTCTTGAGTGTTCTCTCCTCAGGGCTTAGCTTAGATATGCTTTTTGCCGGATCTTTCTCTTTTGATGTATCAGAGGCGCTACTCGTATCAGAAGCAATAATTCTGTCCATCATTTTAAAACTCAGGATATCATTCTTGAGCTTTCTCTTCCAAATCTCATCAAGTTCAGACTCGGACTTTGCCCAATTTGTATCTGATCGGTCAAATATAAAGTCTTCATTC
>JBAXXY010000319.1:0-2008 GCA_037127655.1 Lentisphaerota bacterium | reverse complement strand
ATAATATATTCTGTACCAGTTTGTTGTATTTTTGAAGGCTTCTAAGCTGTTCCAGGTTTCTTTCCAGCCGAGTTTTATATGAGCCTTGGAACAATCCAATTTCAGAAGATTTGCTTCATGCGGAGCATTCGTATCCTGGTCAATTTTGTAGTTGATGTTTGGCCAATACTTCTGAATCTGTTTTAAAACTTCTTCAACTGAAATAGATGAATTGTCTCCAGGCCCGAAATTCCAGGCTTCAGCAAACTCTTTCTTGCCTTCAAGTAGTTTTTGCCCGACTAAAAGGTAACCGCTCAATGGCTCAAGAACATGCTGCCATGGGCGTGTAGCATTCGGACTTCTAATTATAACAGTCTCTCCTTTCGAAACTGCTTTCATTATATCTGGTATCAGCCTATCCTGTGCCCAATCCCCTCCTCCAATTACATTCCCTGCTCTGCAGCTTGCCAGAAGGAGGCTGTGGCCTCTTCCATAATCAGCTAAATTGAAAAATGAGTTTCTGTAAGAGCTTGCGACTAGTTCAGCGCAGCCTTTAGATGCGCTGTAAGGGTCAAAACCACCCATCGGATCATTTTCCCGATATCCCCAAACCCACTCTTTATTTTTATAACATTTATCGCTGGTGATATTGACTATGGCTCTAACTGAAGGAGTTTGCCTGCAGGCTTCAAGAACATTAATTGTCCCCATCACATTAGTCTCAAAGGTTTCACGAGGTTCTTTATAGGATAACCTAACTAATGGTTGTGCTGCAAGATGAAAAACTATCTCCGGCCTAAAGAGTGCAAGGACTGCAAGCAGTCTTTTTATATCTCTTATGTCTCCGATATGTGACTCCATATCAAGTTTGAGCAAGTCGAAGTGATTGGGGTTTGTTGGCGGAGGCAGAGCATACCCGCAAACATTAGCTCCCATTTTCAAAAGCCAGTAAGCAAGCCATGAACCTTTGAAGCCAGTGTGACCGGTTACCAAAACTTTTCTTTGTCGGTAAATACCTCCAAAGGGAGGACGGGGGATGGGGGATGGGGACGAGTGCATTAAGAAATCCTTCTTTTAAGAGAAGAAATGAGCTTATAGAGCATCTTTTTTATAAAAATAATTTTAGCAAAGCTAGTTTGACATTCTATTGAATATATTCGGTTTGCTATAATTAACTGAGTTTCTAATTCTGATGCGGAGGCAGAAGCAATATAGAGAAACTGAATGAACTCCTTTGTTGTCTGTCTTTCGTGTCCCTCTGCAATATTCGACGGTACAGATATTGCGCTTCGCCTAATCTGGTCAGTTAAAGAGTAATTCTCTTTAGGTGGTAATGTAGATATGACTTTATAACCTTCTTCTACAAGAATAATAGACTCTTTCCAAACTTCTAAATCTTTATAATCCTTTATCATTGCATTACCCTATCCTCTGTTCCCCATTCTCCATACCCTAATTCCAGACTTTCCATGGCGCTGTATTAGAATTCCACAATTCATTTAATTTGTTTTTCTCTCTTTGTGTGTCCATACATTGCCAAAAACCATTATGAGGAAAAGCCATTAGTTCACCTTTAGTTGCTAATGTTTGAAGAGGCGTCCTTTCGAAAATTGTTGAATCCCCTTCTATGTAATCAAGCACTTCAGGTTGACAAACAAAAAAACCTCCATTAATCCAATTATTATCTCCTTTTGGTTTTTCCAGGAAGCTTGTTATTTTATTTCGGTTATTAATATCCAAAGTGCCAAATCTTCCCTCAGGCTGAATGGCAGTCATAGTAATTAGTTTATTCTGTTTGTTATGGAATTCCAGCAATTTGCTGATATCAACATCAGAGACACCATCCCCATAAGTAAGCATAAACTGTGAATTTCCAATAAAATCTTTAGCCCTTTTAATTCTGCCGCCAGTCATGGTATTTAAACCTGTGTCAATAAGTGTGACTTTCCATGGTTCGGCAAAATTGTTATGGTATTCAATACTATTGTCTTTCATATCAATTGTCATATCACTCTGAAACAGATAGTAA
>JBAXXY010000318.1:0-2010 GCA_037127655.1 Lentisphaerota bacterium | reverse complement strand
CAGAAAAATAATTATTTGTTCCTTAATAGCCACTTCTGTCCTTTCTATGGCATTAACAAATGTTAAAGGAGCTGATGTTAGCCCTATGGAGGAAGCTTTTAGTACGCTGGCACAACAGTATGGAGATCTAACCATTGGTTCTTGTGCAGACGCAACTACTGGTAGATTGGAAAGTAATAATATAGCTTTTGATATAAAAAAATTGCTTTTTAATAATGTTGTTATCGAGAATACTGCTAACACTTCAAGTGAATATAATGTAACCGGATCAGGAAGCTCTACTCTGGACCAAACCTACATAAGGTGGAATGTTGATAGTAATTTGAAAGTGGGTGCCGGGTTATTTAAAATGGATGCCTCTTTTTCACGGGCTTATTCAAAGAATTTCACCCAGGTTAAGCAAAAAATGCATGTTAACGGTACATACGAAGTACAAGGTGGAAAATTTGAGTGGGCAAAAAATGTTGACCCTCAGTTGGTATATCAATCAGGATTTCCACTGTTTCAAAGGTCTCTTGAAGAAGTAGATACTGCTATAGCCAAAAATGATCAAAATGCTTATCTCAGAGCTGTTTTAGCCTTTAAGAGAAAGTGGGGCACAGGAGTAGTTACCGGAATAACTTTGAAGTCAATGTCTTTTATAGATTATTCTTATGCTTGGGAGTCAAAATCAAACGAAGAAACTACTCAATACCAGGCATCCTTGAGCCTTAGAAAGGGGTTTGCCTCTTTTGGTGCAGGGGTAAGTACAGCTTTCAGTCATCTAAGCCAATTTAAAAATCAATCGACTGGTGGAACTTTTGGAGTTAGAAGCAAAACTTGGCCTGCAGGAAATCCATATGGTAAAATATTCGAATCTCTCGCAGTTACATTTACTAATCAAGGTATAGCTAAAATGCAAGAGAATGCAAAACAAGAACCAGCAGTAGGAGATGTTGCAGGGCTTAAAGCTCCATCAATTGATCCAAAAGATATATCTATTGAAGATAAGAATAAGTATTTAAAAGCATTTGTCCCTCAGACATGGAAAGACGCATTGGATCAACAAGCTTATATAGACCCAAAAGGTCTTAAAAAGGACGAAAAAGACGGAGATGCTCCTCTTGGTGGTGCACAGGGAGAGCAAAATCAGAATGTAAAGGATTTAGTGGATTTAGAGATCTAGAGTTTTTAGAACTTGGAAGGGCTTCCAGTCCAGTAGGTTGATAAGAGATAAGATTTTTACACTATATATAAGATATAAAAAAATAGGATATTATGAAAAAAATAAAAAAAATGTTTTTATTACTGTTCTCCTCTCTCGCTTGCACATTAATAATTTCGAACTCTATAACTAATGGCGCAGAAAAAGAAAAAAAATGGGGAGATTTTATTCCTATTGGCGTAGAAGTTACCCCCTGGGAAACGATTTTCCCTCAATTGGTTGTCAATTGGAACCTCGCTACAAATGAAGCTGTGGGAACAGCATACTACCATGTGGGAATTACAAAGAGAATAATGGTTTTAAATTATTTTATTTTTTGTAAGAGCTTTGCTCCTTTTACTGGAATAGTTAAATTTGATAAATATGTGGATCAATTAGCAAATAATTACCCATCAGCTACTACCGCAGCTGACAACATAGCTAATGATACAACGCAACCATGGAATAAAACTAGAGCCTTATTAGCTTTAAAGGCATTTGATGATACAATAAAAAATGCTAGCTCGGCAACATTATCTAAAGAATTCTCAGATGCGTACTTATATGTCTTGCAAAATTTCGACCTCATATACAATGCACCTTTCGGTTTTTTAGTTGCCTTCATATCAAATGATCCGGAAAACGAGTACTATCTTGGCATCAATATTAGATATAACTTCGACCCTGAACTCACAGATATATCTAAAAATGCGACCGAATCTATCCGTAATCCTGTCATAATTCAAGTTCCAACTAATTCCACAAGCTGTCTTGATTTAGTAGAAAACAGTAATGGTATTTTGGATACAACGGTTTCTACTTACAAT
>JBAXXY010000317.1:0-2012 GCA_037127655.1 Lentisphaerota bacterium | reverse complement strand
ATTTGAGTTTTTCCAAAGCTTCAAAAATATTTTCAATGACTACAACAACCCAGCAATAAAAAAGAGTGTAATTAATAAAGTTTTAGAAAAACAAACAGGTTCACAATATCTAATCAATAAGGGTGCAGAAAGGGTAAAGAAGCTAAGCATCATTGATAAATACTTTAATCTTGAAGACTTTATAAAGGAATATCTTTTAGGTTTTTCAGGAGATTCCATTGTGTCAGTTTTCTATTCTATTTCCCAGAAAGATGTCTTACCTTTAGAATACTTTTCCTCAAACAAAGAACATTTGGACACAATCCATCATCTAATTACTCATAAACCAGCAAATGACGGTCTCAATATTCTTCTATATGGAAGTCCAGGGACAGGAAAAACAGAGTTCACCAAAATTATCGCAAAGCATATTAACTACGATCTTTTCGAGATAAAAAACTTCCATGAAGATGTCAAAGACAATAAAGCATTTAGGTTTATGGCTTTGAGAGCATGTAAAAATCAGGTTAAATCAGACTCTTCTATAATTATGATTGATGAAGCAGATGATATGCTCAATGGAGGATTTAGTTTCTTTTCAAATGATTCCAGAATAAAGAATATTATAAATACTACCCTTGATGAATCAAAGCACATATGTATCTGGATTACTAACAGATACGAGTTTATAGATGAATCTACAAGACGGCGTTTTGATTATTCGATAGAGTTTAAGAAGCTTTCTATAAGTTCCAGAATAAATATCTGGGAGAATACCCTAAAACAGAACAATCTGAATGATTTGGTTTCCAAAGATAACATCAAATATCTTTCTGAAAAATATGAGACAAATGCAGGTAGTATCAACATAGCTGTAAAAAACTTCAGTCGACTTGCGTCTATGAATAATAAAAGCCCCATTGAGTCTATGGAATCAATCTTAAGTTCTCATTTAAAGATAATGGACATAAAAGTCAATTCCGTATCAATGAGCTCCAAATATTCTCTTGATGGGCTGAACATCAAAGGTGAGATGCCATTGTCAGAAATTATTACTGTCCTGAAGGAATTCAGCAATATCCTCGAAGCAAAAGTCGATTGCTCTACGAAAAATATGAACCTTCTTCTTTACGGTCCTCCAGGTACAGGCAAAACAGAATTTGCCAGATTCCTAGCAAGGGAAATGAGAAAAGAACTACTTGTTAAGAGAGGAAGCGATCTGCTTGATATGTTTGTAGGGGGAACTGAGAAAAACATAAGGAATGCTTTCAAGGAAGCTGAAACCGAGAATGCGATTCTCTTCATTGATGAATTTGAAGGGATGCTTGGTTCAAGAGAAAAAGCTGTAAGGAACTGGGAAATTACTCAGGTAAATGAACTTCTTGCTCAAATGGAAGAGTTCAAAGGCATTCTTATTTGCGCGACTAATCATAAAAATATGCTCGACTCTGCTGCTATCAGGCGATTCAACTTCAAAGTGGAGTTCGATTACATTGATAATGCGGGAAAACTGTTATTCTACAATTTGCTTCTGAAAGACATAACCTCAAAACATCTGGAAGCGGAGGAACAGGATAGTTTGTTCTCATTGGAATATCTGACACCAGGCGATTACAAAGTCGTATCTCAGAAATATTCATTCTACCCAAAAGAAAAAGTTACAAACAAAATTCTTATATCTGCTCTCAGAGAAGAAGCAAGAGCAAAGAATAATATCCAAATGAACCGCATAGGGTATTAGAGTGAAAGTTTGCTATGAGCAATAAAGATTGGGTAATAGAGCCTTAGTAAAGATGAATATTTCTCTACGGCTTAGTTCTCAAAAAGTAACCAACCAATAAGCAGGAATGATTTCACCCTTTTTTTCAGCGATGACGGCGAATCATCCTCCATTATTCTATGAAGGCTATTATTATAGACAAAGCAGTAGAACAAACAGAGTCGTAGTAACTGATAGCAGGTGTTGTAAAGGGAATATAGATTTATTTTAATGAAATAAAGAGTTCTATTGTTTATGTAACACAAATTTAGAT
>JBAXXY010000316.1:0-2015 GCA_037127655.1 Lentisphaerota bacterium | reverse complement strand
CTGTAATAGCTAAGCCCGCACCAATAAGCTTGGTAGCCTCGTGAGCTGCTTGTTTAAATGTCATACCTTTTGGTGGAAAAATAAGCATTTTTATCGCTTTGAGCAAAAAGAAAAAACCTTCTCTTATCATTCTAACGACGCGTTTGGCTGTCGTTACAAACATATTTATTATTGTGGTAGCTAAATTTGACAAAAACCCTGATATAGCCCCATCTTTAAAAGCAGTAAGGACATCTTTCCATTTACTTGTTACCTTTTCTGCTATCCTTTTTAATCTTGCGCCCAGTATAGCAAAAAAACCTTCAACTTTAAAATCAGCCCTAAAGCTATGCTTGTAAACATCCTTTACTTCATCAAACACTGATGAAAAGAATTCACTAAGCAATATCCCCACAGATTGTTGAAGCCCCATTTTAGCAACCTCACTTGCTCCTGTTATTAATACCTCAGGAACCTGTTTCTTGAATTGGTCATAAGCAAGTGTTTTTGATATATGACTTTTTGATTGCTCATATTTTTCCTTCATCAGTTTTTTATCGATGCCATACTTTTCCCTATTGGTTTTAGATGGATCGTCTGATGAAGGCTTATTTGCCCAAGTATTTAAATCACTATCTTTCTTGGACATATTTAGGGAAGAATCTGTCATTGTAAGATTCTTGTCCGAGTTTGCCATTGTCACTCTTTTGTCTTTTGCCTGAAATAAATTAGCTCTAGGATCTGTATCAATCTCATTTGCAGATGTTATATGATCTAAGTGAGTCCTGCCATCTTTTGGCAACTCTTTGCCTGTATATCCATCAGTTACTTTATCTGAACTCTGAAATATATTTTTCCTTTTATCTGGAAAGTCTTGCTCGTAAGGTTTTCTATCAAAATGACTAACATTATTAAGCCATTCATCATACTTTTTACCGTCTGCCTTTGTTGCTACAATTCCCTTTTCAAAGTTATTAGTAGTTGTGACATTCCCTCCATCCTTGTCTCCTTGAAAAACTATCTTTCCAAGCCCAAAAGGAACAAGAATCGAGCTAATCACTTTGTCTTTGCATTCAGACATGAGATTGTTAAAGTTTTCCTCATGGAAATTAGCTTTTACTTCTCTAATAAATTATTAACTTCCTGATCAGATACTGACATATCAGGTTCAAAAGAATAGAAATTATCTAAATCTGCATGAATTTTGCTTATTCTCTCAGTGTCAGCCTCGTTTGAAATTTTATCCAAGTCGATATTAACAACAACTGAACTTTGATTGTTTCTGCACTCATTAAGAATCTTTTTACGGCGTTCAAATCTCTCCAAAGTATTCATAGATATACCCTGCTTATTATTGTAATTCTTTGAAAGGCTCAAGCATTTCTAGAAGTTGTTGTTCAGCTAGTCCAACAATACCGTCTGCCTGAACAACAACTTTTATTAGAGGATAAATCATAGGTGCAATAGTCTCTATCTGAGGGGAATTTTTTAATAAAGACATAGCTGTGGATATGCTTGGAGGATTATTTCTGAATTCTATGATTTTTGATTTGATAATTGGAGGTATTGCACGGGAACTTACACCTGCAACAAATTCATCTATATCTTGAAGCTCTTCTTCAGATATTTTTCCATCTATATTTGCTGCAGCTATACCTATAGCATAAAGAACTATTACAGCATCGAAATAATCTTTGTATCAGAAAACTTGTTTCTTAGCCCGTTCAATTGAGCTTCTATTTTCTCTACTGTAGCTGTGCACTTTGCATCTCCCTCTTGTATTCCTTCTTTCTTTCCTTCTTCATGTCCATCAAATCTAGAAAAGCTTGTTGCGCCACCAAGAATAGCTGCTCCTGCTGCCGCTCCAATAGGTCCGCCCACTAAAAAACCACCTACTCCACCTAATATTATTGCTGCCCAACCCATTTTTATACTCCTTTTTTATGTCGATTAAGTAATGACTTGAATATCAATATTTTAGCAGGGGGGGGGGGCAAAAGTCAATAGAAGAATACAAGATAACTGCGAGATTATTA
>JBAXXY010000315.1:0-2033 GCA_037127655.1 Lentisphaerota bacterium | reverse complement strand
CAGGAATATCTGAAATAAAATAATATTAGATGTCATTGGAAGGATAAACATTGAAATAAGCTGGATAGAAAAAAGTAAAGTGTAAATATTTGTTCTGCCAATGTAATCGGATAGTGCGGCCCAAATAATCCTTCCTCCTCCATTAAAGAGCCCGATCAATCCTACCATCATTGCAGCCTGAAAAGGTGTCATATCACAAATTTCCTGTCCCATTGGTGATGCTACTGAAATAAGAGCTATTCCGCATGTGATATTAATGAAGAGCATAATCCACAGCAAATAGAATCTCCTGGTTCTTGCAGCTTCATTAGCTGTCAGCTGAATGATATAATCCTGTGGCTTTTTCTTATGCACATTTGAATTAGTTCTGTATCCTGTCGGAATCCATCCCTGCAGTGGTGGAGAAAGGTATTGTGCTGATATGAATATGATAATGAAATAAGATATGCCAAGAGTAAAAAATGTATTGGCAAGTCCAATACTTACTATCAAATTTTGAATAATAGGGCTTGCTATCAGGGATGCGAAACCGAACCCCATAATAGCTAGACCTGTTGCTAAGCCGCGTTTATCTGGAAACCATTTAACAAGTGTAGAGACTGGAGATATGTAACCGATACCTAGACCAATTCCGCCGATTACCCCATAGCAAAAATACATTAAGTAGATGCTTTTTAGATTTATAGCCAGTCCCGTTCCAATAAGGCCAAGTCCAAAAAAAACCGATGCCAAAGTTCCTGATTTTCTTGGACCCTTAGTCTCAACAAAATACCCCATAAAAGCTGCAGATAATCCAAGAAAGAGGATAGCAATACTAAATGTGAGTTGAACATCCTTAAAGCCCCACTGGCAAAAATCAACGATAGGCTTAGTAAAAACACTCCAGGCATATACCGAACCTATTGAGATATGTATAAAGACAGCACTCAAAGCAATCAGCCATCTGTTTTTAACATTTCCTATAGAATTCGGCATCATTTGAATTTTACATAAAGGATTTGATGTCTAAATAAATTGTATTAGCCCTTAAATCCTAAAATACTATTGCAGCATATTTCGCAAAATATCTTTTCTTCCTTATCCCTTATATTTGAGGACTAGTAGTGTAATATCATCTGATTGATCAGCTCCTGATGCATGATCAGCAACTGCCGATATGACATTATTTACGATTTCAATTACAGGTTTGTTCTTGTTATTAGACATAATTTCCAGAAGTTTCTCATCAGAGAATTGGGAATCTTGATTATTCATAGCCTCAGTGATTCCATCTGTGTATAGAAAGAAAATATCTTCGGGAAATAACTTTATTTTTTGAGTCGAATATTCAGCGTCTTCAAGGATTCCTATAGGCGGTGAAGGATTGTCTGTTGTTAAATACTCAAATTCTTTGCCTGACTTATACAGAAGAGGAGGATTATGACCTGCATTGCAGCATTCAAGCTCCCCTGTTTGGATGTTTAGGATACAAAGGAAAAAAGTTACGAACATAACCGATTCGTTATCTCTGAATAAATCATTGTTCATTGCTCTTATTACTTCATCCGGGTTGGAATGAAGGCTGATTTTTGCTCTAAGAAGGGTTTTTGTAATGGCCATAAAAAGTGCAGCAGGAACCCCTTTGCCAGACACATCGCCAATAGCAAAGCAAAGATGTGTATTGTCAATGAAGAAAAAGTCATAAAGATCCCCTCCAACCTCTCTTGCAGGGAGTAGTTCGGCATACAGCTCAAACTCTTTTACTGCTGGAAAGTTATGAGGAACAATACTTCTTTGGATTTCCCTGGCTATGCTTAATTCTTTTTCAATTTTTTCTTTTGCAGCTGTCGTGGTCTGTAAGTTGTTTACATACTTAATAAGATTTTCCTGCATTGCGACAAAAGAACTGCTAAGCATTCCTATTTCGTCACGCGATGTAATGTTAGGAATCGCTACATTAAATTCACCCTGTCCTATTTTTCTAGTAGCTTTTGCTAAACTTCTTAGTGGTATCGTAGCTCTGCTTGAGAGAATCAATATCATAAGAAGAGTTA
>JBAXXY010000314.1:0-2046 GCA_037127655.1 Lentisphaerota bacterium | reverse complement strand
TCCATGCTTCAGAAAATACCTCCTGAGCTTCTTCGCTTGTTTCATATATGCTCTGTTGTCTCAGTGTAGCGATCCATGATGCTGTTTTATGAAATGCAGTACCGAATAGTAAACTGACGGATGTCAGTTCAGGCTCTATGTTATAGATATATTTGAATGCCCATTGAAGAGAACAAATATTTAAGAACCCGTTGAGACTGCTAAAGCTCCAATGCGGTTTCTTCCGTAATTCTGATAATGTTTCATTCATAGGTGGACTCCTTTTTTTTAAGCAGCAGCGTAATTTTGAATGTTCTTAATAAGAGTACTGCAATCCTGTCTGCTCAGTTGTGATACTTCGTTACAAACGAAGTTCTGTAGATAGCCAACAAGTGAGACATTTAGCTTTCTGGCAATATCAGTTAAATATTTTACCTGCTTAGAGCTGGCTGGTTCATTACTTGGTTGTTTGGCATTCTGTTCGAATCTCTGCGGTTTTTGAGTGTTGAATTGTTGATTAGGTTTTACAGGCTCTGCTTGAATAGGCGCATTATTGGCTGTTCCATCTATTTCTGACTCTACTGATTGTCTAACCATCTCAAATGTTGAATGGATTTTTTCTTTGAGTTGCTCTTGAGAAAGTCCATCAGGCAATTCTACCTCTATAGAAGCACTATAACCTTTTGAGCTATAGTCAGTTTCAGCTGGCACTTTCTTATTAAAGGATGCGTTTAATTTTAACATGATATTTCTCCTCTTTTTGAGTTTAAAACAAAAAAGGCCATATCCGATTTGGACACAGCCTACTTGGTAATGAAAGATAGATTTTTTAGAATCCTGATACCTTCTTGAGCTTTTCCAATAGCTCATTGGCACTGCGGAATTCTCTTTCTTTGGTCTTATTTGCTTTCTGCATATTGCGGAGCTGATTGCTTACATCAATTGTGATGTCAATAATCTCTCTTGCTTTGGTTCTTACGGTTCCTATTTTGTTAATGAGTTCTTCCATAGGATCAGTTTTAACATCTGTTCCTTGGAAGGTGGGTGTGTAATTGGTTGCTGTTGCTGGTTTGATTGAGTTTGATGTTTCCATCTTGGACTCCTCTTTTGGTTTTATTATTTGGGTGTTGGGTTGATGGGATAAATTTGAACTCATTGCTTCCTCTATGCGTTTTAGAGTTTCTGGATTTTCTTTTAATGGCATAAAAGCCATAAATGAATCGTTTTTGTTAGAGGCGATGATAGGCGAATTACCTTCGTTGAAACTGAACTTCTTAAAGCCCAAGCTGAAAGCTCTTAGCAGCAGATTTTTGTTCATGGATTTTACTATGTTTTTTGCTCCGTTGAATCCATTGCTCGTTATTGGTATTTGGATAAGCTTACCAGTGATGTTTTCTGGGAATACTTTTAGATTATTCTTATCCATAGAAAGATGGATAGTTTTGTGTTCTGTTATTGTTTCAAGTGACGGGATTTCTGTTTGAAGTCTAGCTATATCTCCATTCAAAATCTCAAAGCTGTGCGAAGTTTCCTTCGGTAGGACTTGCTTGTAGTCAGGGTAAGTTTCATTAGATAGCTTGATGCTATATCCCCAGTCCTGATTTGATATGGAAAGGTATTTCTGGTCATTGAATTTTAGGATGCTTATAGAACTGTCCATCTCTGCGAATACAGAACTTGCCATAAACTTTGAAGTTGGTACAAGAGCCTGCTCATTAAGTCCTGTTTCGCAGTCTAGTTTGACAAGTTGAATGCCATTTGAGGCTATTACTGCTTTTTCTTCAAGCATTATGCACTTTTAAGCTTCTCTGCCTCCATCCTTCAATGATGAAGGAATAATACTCTGGATATTTTTTAGCGCTTCTTTAGTGATAGGATTGATTTTGGCTTTAGCAACATCAGGCATATCTGGCCATTCGCCTTCAGGAAAGCATTTTAAAACCTTTTCCTTATGTTCTTCTATGTCTGAGGATATTCTGACATCTGCTTTGTAGGTTTTTGTAAGAGTGTAAATGCGGGCTTACTTTGAATATTCCAGGTATTCTTTAAGTTCAGGCAAGCTTATGA
>JBAXXY010000313.1:0-2047 GCA_037127655.1 Lentisphaerota bacterium | reverse complement strand
GAACATTAAGCAACCTTGCCTTGAAAATATACTTCGATAACAGATAAATAGAGTTTACTAATTTGTGTTCTAATGAGTTATTTTATCCAACTGTGATCGGCGATTGACTTGCTGCAAGGTCTATTTTTATCCTGCCAAGGTAGTACATCTATAGACAAATTAGCCTCATTACTTTTATTTTAGTTTTTAGTTGTATTTCTCATTATGAGGACTTCGAACAACACCTCCTACAGGCAGAATTGCTCTGCCTATAGAAGCTCAGCCAATACCGAAGTGGCATATCTTGATTATTATAGGGTACTTCTAAAAATACCTTTTTTTACGGTTTTGGGTTAATAATGGAAAATTTGAAAACAATTTTATTGGATAAAACTGAAAATCTCACTGCTTTTAATGCTTTGATTTCAGTCCTTAATCATCCATTTAATATGCTATTCGATAAACTTTGCTCCTTAAACTGCCAATATACTCAACCTGTGCATATTATAGGCAAGGTTTCTCAGTCCGATTTTTACTTCGGCTCTGACTATTCCAATTGTTCTTACTATCAGTGTTTTGGCTTTTTGAGACTGAACACCGAACACATGCTCAACTCGAGATCGAATACGAGACCTAGTGCGGTTTCCCTGCAGTTCCCACTTGTTCAATTTCTTGTTCCTATATCCTTTACGCTGAATATGTTCTCTAAATCGCAAATTCTCAAGCTCTTCCAGGCTTTCTTCAGACCTGTAAGCCGAATCTGCAAAGACATCTTTACTGCTGTTATTCTTATCAAGTATCTCTTCAAATACATTGCTGTCATGGGTAGCAGTTGGAGTTACTTTATATTTGCGGACAAACTTGTTCTTCACATCTATCTGGATATGGTTTTTGTATCCAAAATAGTTCTTGCCATTTTTCTTAACCCAATTAGCATCAGTATCTTTGTGGCTGCGTTTTTTCTGGCTCCAGTCTTCTGGAATCTTTCCATCCTTTATCTGCTCGTTTTCCTCTCTACTGTTTCTCTGTTTTGGAGCAACAACAATAGAAGCATCAACAATTTGTCCCTTTTTAGCCTCAAAACCTTTTTCAGCAAGATAACGGTCAAAGTCAGCAAACAACTTTTCTATAAGCTTAAGCTCAGTAAGCTGTTCTCTGAAAAGCCATATTGTTCTTGCATCGGGAACATTGTCACCAATAGCCAGATCAAGAAATCGCATGAAAGAGAGCCTGTCTCTTATCTGAAATTCCATTGCATCATCACCCAGATTATAAAGAGACTGTATAATAAGTATCTTGAACATCAAAACTGTATCGTAAGGTTTTCTTCCGGCAGAACTCTTACGCTCTTTTTCGCGAACTTTATTGAGTTCGCCATAAAACGATGTCCATGGAACTATTTCTTTGAGCTTCACAAGCGGATCTCCGCATTTGCTGAGTTGTTCAAGTCTGTCATCTATATCAAAAAATCCATTTATCATGATTTATCTCACTGTTATATATGATACAACATGTTACCTGTTAGTAATATAACATATATTTATGGATTTAAAACAACAATTTGAACTAAAAATCAATTATTAGAAGAACCCTTAATGTGGTAATAGATATTCGAGGCCATGAAAGTAGCGATGAATGTAATTGGGAAAGGAATGCTACTACTCTGCTGAAAATTATAATCACAAAACTAAACGCAGACAAATGGGTTCCTCCACAGCAAAAAATGGAAAAGATACCAGATATCGCACAGACAGACCAGGTAGTGAAAGAATCTACGCAGCCTCAGGAACCCGCTCAGGAACAACCCCAGGAAGATCAACAACCTCCTGAACAGACTATGCCTCAGACTTCTGATCAGCCACAGAAACCTGTTGAGCAGGTTCAGCAAGTTCAAAAGGAACAACCTCAGGACAAAAAGCCTGACCAGCCGCTAAAAAGTGTTCAGAAAAAACACTCAGGCAAGGTTATTGAGAGCACATTTGACAATGATGCAGAAGGATGGACAGGCGGGAGTTTCCCTGACAATGGACCGTACGACAAAGTGATTGCTGGCGCTTCCGTACAGTGG
>JBAXXY010000312.1:0-2063 GCA_037127655.1 Lentisphaerota bacterium | reverse complement strand
GTGAATTTATTCTATAATAATCTCATCATAAAGTAAATAAATAATTAGCAATTACGCTTTCCTGTTGATTCTGGAGCGATAATTCAACTCAACTACACTCATTATGAATTTATCGAGTTGATGAAGGTTCAATAGAGTATGGTCTTTCAAAAAGCTAAGAATTGGCATTTTGTGACTTCTTTCTTTTTTTACTAATAAACAAACGAACTGAAAATAGCTCAAAATCACTCGAGCCATATCGAGACTTTTCCTTCTAAAACCATCAAAAAGAGACATCGTGTACTATCCTACAGGAGACCATTTTTACATATTAAAATTAGCTGATAATTTTGACCCGTGTATTAAATGAAAAACTGAATAATAAAAGACCTCCTATTACAAACATTAAAACTCTCTTGGAATAAACGATTATAATGAGCTAGAATTATTCCTAGATTGCATGGAAATCTTAATGAGGCTAACAAAACAAATCATAAGGAAAATCTCTACAATTCTCTAAGTCAAAGAGCATTCAAAGGCGAACTGGATTTGAGCCTAGTAACAACTATGTAATAAGGCAATAATGGAAGAAAAATAAAAGTACTGATTAATTTTGAAGAATCCAAACTCGGTAAATGATTTATGATGGCCAGAACCGTTAAATTTAAATTAGCAAAGGTATAGAAATTATGACAAAAGCAAAGGTTTATTTTACGGATTTTAGAACAAAAGCTTTCGGAGATGGATTGCCTGCAAAACTTAAAAAGCTCATTGAAAGAGCTGGGATAGGACAGATTGATATGGACGGAAAATTTGTTGCTATCAAGCTGCACTTTGGTGAATTGGGTAACATTAGTTATCTTCGCCCCAATTATGCAAAAGCAGTGGCAGACACAGTAAAGAAATTAGGCGGCAAACCTTTTTTGACCGACTGCAACACCATGTACCCAGGCAGCAGAAAAAATGCTCTTGAGCATCTTGAATGTGCATGGGAAAACGGATTTACTCCACTGACAGTAGGCTGCCCGATTCTGATCGGAGACGGACTGAAAGGTACTGACGATATTGATGTACCTGTGACTGGAGGAGAATATGTAAAATTTGCTAAGATAGGCAGAGCTATAATGGACGCAGATGTATTCATCAGCCTAACACATTTTAAGGGACACGAGATGACTGGTTTTGGCGGTGTCATTAAAAATATCGGGATGGGTTGTGGTTCCAGAGCTGGCAAGACTGAGCAGCACAGCAGTGGAAAAGCCACAATCGATGAAACCAAATGCCGCGGATGTCTTATGTGTTTTAAGGAATGTGCCAATAAAGGACTCAGCTTTAACCCTGAAATCAGGAAGATGCATGTAAACGATGAAAACTGTGTTGGTTGCGGCCGTTGCCTTGGTGCATGTAATTTCGATGCCATTGCCTTTGCTAATTTTGCCGCTGCTGGGCTCTTAAACCGCCGTATGGCAGAGTATTCGAAGGCAGTAATAGATAATCGGCCATGCTTTCATATTTCCTTGGTTGTTGATGTATCACCGAATTGTGACTGTCACGGAGAAAATGATGTTCCAATTCTGCCTAATCTTGGTATGTTTGCATCATTTGACCCTCTGGCACTTGATCAGGCCTGTGTAGATGCCTGTCTAAAAGCCATACCGTTACCTGGCAGTCAGCTATTTGAAAACTTATCAAAACCTGGTTTTATCGACCATAAAGACCACTTTATCAATTCTACACCTGAATCTGAATGGCGAACATGCTTGGAGCATGCTGAGAAGATAGGTCTGGGCACACGAGATTATGATATTATACTCATCGGTTAATATCGTTTTACTTGAATGAACTAAAAACCTTTACATTGCAACTGTGATATTCGATGATGCAAGAGCTAGCTATTACTAAAGGTAAGGATTTTTGTAATGATTAAAGTTAAACAGATTTTTGTTGACGGGTTCGATTCTAATTTTTCATATCTTGTTTATGATGTTAATACATTTGATGCAGCAATAGTTGACCCATGCGGATATGTAGAACTCATAAAAGAAGAATGTCAAAAACTACCTTTTATCAGACCAAAATATATT
>JBAXXY010000311.1:0-2066 GCA_037127655.1 Lentisphaerota bacterium | reverse complement strand
TCAATATACCTTTCTATTACAATGAACAATCTGAATCGAATGGTCTATTTTATTTCGCAGATAAATTCTACGCAGTTGCCTAGTGATTCAATTCCTAACCCTGGTTTATCTGGTAATACTATTCTTGCATTTTCTAGTCTGGCGCCGCCGACAATAGGGTTCTCTTTTATCATATAAATAGGATCGAGGTCAACGAATTTAATAAGCTGTCTTCCTGAAACAAAACTTGCCATTGCAGTGAGCCCAATCGGTGACTCAAGCATGCATCCTGCCATGCATGGAATATTGAATGTATTAGCCATGGAATAGATCGTTCTGGCATTGTATATACCGCCGCATTTCATGAGTTTGATATTGAGTCCATCGGCTACTTTCTCAGATAGAATTCTGAATGCGTCACGGGGCGAAAAACAGCTTTCGTCTGCCATTATAAAGGAGCCAGTCTGCTCCCTTATATATTTCATTCCTTCAAAATCCCATGCTTTAACAGGCTGTTCGATTAAGTTTATGTTGAGATTTTCAGACTCTATGGCGCGAATGACTTTAATGGCATCCTTGGGAGTCCACCCCTGATTTGCGTCAGTGAGGACAATGATGTCATAACCCACAGCTTTTCTGATAGTTTTGAGCCTTACGATGTCTTCATCAGCATTCAGCCCTACTTTAACTTTCAGGATTTTAAATCCTTCTTCGACTAACTGAATTGCATCTTTTGCCATTTCTGAAGGTTCTTTGACGCTGATTGTATTGACGGTATCAATAATTTTTTCGGTTCCTCCAAGGAATTGGTACAGGGGAATATTGCAGTATTGGGCAAAGAGGTCATGGAGAGCCATGTCAACACATGCTTTTGGAGATGTATTATTTGCGCATGAGTTTTGAATAATGTTTAAAAGATTTTCAAATTCCAGGACTGATTTGTCCTTAATTCTCGGGAAGATGAGATTTCTTATAGCAAAGACGATAGAGTCCTGAGTATCGCCTGTTATTGCGGAAGTCGGAGCGGCTGAACCATATCCAATTTTGCCGCACTGAGTTTTTATCTGAATAACTATGTCTTCGACGAAATCTGCCCTGCGCAACGCTGTTATAAATGGCTTTTTTAATGGGATCTTAGTTTTACCGATTGAGATAGATTTAATTATCATAAGGTACTTTCTAAATTCCTCATTTTGAATCATTATTTTTGTTGACGGTCGGCTCTTGCTTTATTGGTCTAATTTTATTGTTGCTATCGACATTTACAAATGTAACAACGGTTTTGAATATTTCGTTATGTTCAGTAGAAATTTCGTTTTTTACAAAAACTTTTACCTGATACTTTAAAGATGCTTTGTTAAGTTCAGTTTTTTCTATGGAAAACTGGAGAATTGCTCCCTGCCTAACGCCTCTTTTGAATTCGACTTTATCCATGCCTAGCGTAACAAAACTATGGTTAGGGAATTCTATACTTGCGGCTATCCATGAAAATTCATCAACCCATAGCAGTAGTTTTCCTCCAAACAAGAATCCATAGTGATTAAGGTCTTCGGGTTTAATTACTTTGTAGTTATCAAATTTCATATCAGCGTCCGACAATAAAGAATTTGAGGTTTTTTGAAGGAGTGTGAGGATTTTTGATAGATATTTCAGACAGAATCTTGAGTTCTGGGTCTAGGCAGTCTGCATGAGGGATTACTGCGTAAGTATTGAGGTTGTTTTTTATTTCAGACAATAAATCGCTAATATTTATAAGAGGCTTTAGTTTGATGCAACTGCCGAACTTAGCATAAGCCGCCTGGATGGAGAGCAAATCACCTTTTAAATGCACGACAGTAATCGGATGCTCTATCAGTCTGGCGCCAGATATTATTTCACGATAAATTGAAACTATGGCTTCAATGGGCAGGTTTTCTCCAGCTTTTTTGGAAAGCCTGTCAATAATTGCTTTTTCCCTTTCAGGCACAAATACTCCTAGAGAAGAGGTTTGTTTTATCACGCCAACTTTCTTCACAAGCTCATATCTTCTGTCTATAAGTTCCAGAACACTGTCGTCTAGTCTGTCAATTTCTTTCCTAAGTTCATCA
>JBAXXY010000310.1:0-2078 GCA_037127655.1 Lentisphaerota bacterium | reverse complement strand
GACTTATTCATAGATACCGGAATTTTGCAGTTCTTCAGTATTGGCGATCCTAAAATCATGCAGTTAATACAGAAGCTCGGCGGCAAGCAGACAAAAATCATTGAAAGGAACAATCACAGCCAATCCACAAACAAGCAATGGGGAAGCATTGTCCAGGCCAATATCGGTGAGAGCAACTCAAATTCCGTCATGGAAGTTCAGACAGATTTGATTCATCTAAATGAAATTCGGGAATTACCCAGGGACGAACAGTATGTATTCATAGATGGGTTAAGACCGATCCATTGCAAAAAGTTAAAATATTACACAGATCCATTCTTTAAAAATTACGATAATAACCCTTTGGAGAGCAGGGGATGCAAGTAAAAATAGCTTATCTCATAATTGCATTAGTTTTAAACATTCCGTTATTCAGCAATGAATTGCCATATCCAAGTATAACAGATCAATATTCGTATCTTGTAGATTCATATTTCCCTTCTAATGACAAAACATACAGTTATCAGTATCCTGTGTTGTTTATCAGCGGGAATATTGGCTCATTTCTGGTATTATCGCAGGCTCTTCCTGGCCAGCATAAGGTTTCTCAAACCGATGAGTTCGGCTCTAATCCTAATGTGAACTACACGATTACTTACACCAGAAAAGCTAATAATCCTTGCCTAAATAAAGGCGAAACTGATACTCAAAGAGCTGAGAATAACCTAAGGGGAGTTCCTCTGTCTGAGTAGTAAAGATAGAGTAGATTATAATTCTTCAAAATAATTAAATGCTTTTCAAGGAAGGACGCTATATGTCTTGGCATAAAAGCTAAAATTATTCAATAGTTTTTAGCCAATCAAAACGGAATGTAATTCTTAATGAAAAATCTGCATGGTTAATTTGAGTTATACACTCAAAAAATGAAAAGATAAACCAAAGATATTGAAATGTTTGGGGGAAATGGTACTTTCAGATATTTATCAAACTTAATGATTATCAAATACTAAAAATAATGAGACCTAATTAATGATAAATGCAACCAAAGAAAAATTAAGTACATTTTACTCAAACAATTTACAGTATATTGTCCCTTTCTTCCAAAGAGCTTATGTCTGGAGTGAAGACAACTGGGAGATTCTTTGGGAACATATAATTCGGATTGCAAACAATAATAACAATGGCAATGAACATTTTATTGGGACGATCATTACAAAACATTCTCCACCTAATGCGCTTGGAGAAAACCAATATGAACTTATCGATGGACAACAGAGGTTAACAACCTTCTCTCTCTTGCTTAAAGCTATTGCTACAAAAGCGACAGCGCAAGGAACTTTCTTCAATCTTAAAAAAAAGGCTAATGAGTTATTAATTTTTGAAAACTCAAAAGCCGAAAAATTTACTCGCATTGAACTTTCACGAAATGATAAAGAGTATTTTGAGGCAATAATATTTGATAAAGACCTAAATTTATTGCCGAATAAAGAGCATAAAATATTAGAATGCTACCATTACTTTTTAAATAAACTTGAACATCATAAAGACGAAGAACTAGAAAAGCTAAGGACAACCATATTACAAAATGTGCCAGTTATTAATATGACACTTGCATCAACAGATGATGAGCAGGAAATATTTGACACTATCAATTCTCTTGGTGTTCGTCTGACAACAGGAGAACTTTTAAAAAATTTTATTTTTTCAGACAAAGAAATCAGACCCCTTTATTCAGAATATTGGGAACAAGTTTTTGAAGACGATGAAGAACAAATAATATTTTGGAATAAACCCAAAACTTCAGGAAGAGTTGTACGAACAAACATTGAAGTTCTTTTGTATTGTTATCTGATTATTCAAAAGGGAACTGCCGTAGAACTTGAAAAGCTTTTTAGCGAGTATAAAAATTGGTTCAAAGAAAAAACATCAAATGAGAAAATAGCTTTTCTAAAAGAACTGAAAAAATATGCGCAATTGTATTTTAACTTTCCAGAAGGAACGGAGTTGAATGAAATTGCGTATTTTCAAGACGAAGAAAGATTTTTCCATATCATTGAAAACCTCGAAATAACAACTGTTTATCCACTTGTCCTTTATAT
>JBAXXY010000309.1:0-2090 GCA_037127655.1 Lentisphaerota bacterium | reverse complement strand
ACTTCTGTATCCCAGCCGGTGACATCGTTTAAGAACTGGTTTTTTGTAGTCCAGCCTTCGGGTTTTTCAACGCCCTCTTCAAAATTGCCGTTATGAACTAAGTTGATAGTTGATAGTTGTTGGTTGTCAGTTGAAAGAGATGAGTCAGTTGATGGTTGATGGTTGATAGTTGATTGAGAAGAGTCGGATTTTCCGCAGGCGGAAATAAAAATACTAGTTACGCTTAACAATACTAAGCTAATAAAGATTATGTTTTTCATTAGTTCCTCTTTTCTTATAATTCGTGGTTAAATAAAGTTATAAAGTTATCAGGTTATTAGGTTATAAAGTTACTCAACTTTCGGGTTTAACAAAAAGGCATAAATATTTTATAATTAATGGATTAACTTAATTATAATGCTATAATAATGTTGTACTTGCGATACAATTAAAAAGCATTAAAAAAAGTTAATCCAAAAATGGAAAAGAATAAATTTAGCAATATCAGTTTAACACCAGTTGGAGACAGTTTAAAGGGTGCTTACACATTTGTTGATAACGAGATTCAAGATTCAATTAAGAAGCTTAAATTTTTCAAGCATATAAAACAATACAGCAAAACCAAGAGAAGCGGATGGAGCATAGAGTCCACAGTTTTTACATTGCTTGTTTGGGTATACCTGAAGAATGATTCCATAAAAATGTTTTATGAGAAGCGCCTGTCTATTTTCTTTAAAGGCGGAAAAGATGTTCTTTATGAAACAATGAGAGATGAAGGAATAAACTGGAGACAGGTATCAGTTTCCACAGCTAAAGAAATATATGTTCAGAACAATATTGCCAACGAAACAGAAACGGCATTTGTAATTGATGACACGATAAAAGAACGCAGTGGCAGAAAAGTAGAAGGAATATCAAGTCATTTTGAGCACTCTCATGGGCGCTATGTAATGGGGCATCAGATGATAGAACTTGGTCTGGCGTTTAGGAATGGGTTTCTGCCATTGGATCGTCAGATATTCATAGGGGATAAGAAAGCACATCTGCTCAACAACGGATTCAAGGACTCCAGAAGTGCTGCGGCTCAAGACTTTAAATCTGCCATTGAAATGGATAAGAATGAGATGTTCAGATCAATGCTCCAAAGGGCAATAAGAAAAGGCTTCATGGCAAAGTATTGTCTGGCTGATTCATGGTTCTGCAGCAAAAAGAATATAAGAACGGTAATATACAATAACCTTACCGGGATACTCAGGACTAAGAGAAGCAAGCTCAATTATTTGTTTAACGGCAAACTGTACACCCTTGTAGAATTGTATTTCCTGTTAAGGCGCCGTTTCAGGAAAAACTCACAGTGCAAATGGAAAACATTCAGTGCAGTTGTCAAAATTGACTTATCCGAGGATATCAAGATACATGAATACATTCAGGTCAAACTCGTATTCAGCGCGCCCAAGGACCAGAAAAAGGATCAATGGGCGGCATTTCTTTCTACGGATATAAAACTCAGAAATGAAGATGTCCTAAGAGTATATGCCCTGCGGTGGGGCGTGGAGGTTTACTTTAAGGAAATAAAGCAGAACATGGGATTTCTAAAAGAACAGTCATGGTCTTATGTATCTCATTATGCGTCAATCCATCTGACTTCAATACGGTATATGCTTCTATTCGACATACTGCTGCTGTCGGGAAACTGTTGTTCTTTCGGCAGCATGAGAAACGCTCTGACAGGAAAACTTGAGATGCTGACTTTTGCTGCAATGCTTTGGGAATTATTCAAGGCTATCATATATGGAGTTTTGGATTCATTTAAGGAATTGATTGGCGAAGAAATATTAAATAAAATTAAATGCAAAATAAGTTCTACTATCGAAGAGTTCCTTGAAAAAGCGCTTCAGCTAGATGAAAGCTATATTGCCAATGAACTTAAAGCAGAACGAATTGGTGCCTTGTTATAACTCTTACTTCTGATAAAACGAAACCCGAAACTTTAGAAGTTAAATTCAACATTTACCATCCAAAATCATTTTTCAATTTTCATATCCGCTGATTAATCAAAATACACAGTCGGGCCTGTGCTACAAGTTTAATTCGCGAAATCCGTGTAATTC
>JBAXXY010000308.1:0-2109 GCA_037127655.1 Lentisphaerota bacterium | reverse complement strand
GTATATACTGTCTATAGTGAAAGCGGAAATGAAATATTAAGGCCTGATTTAGATCATTTTGTTTCCCAATTTGATAGTAATGAGGAATCTCTTAATTGGAAAAATTTAATTCCATCTTGTCAGCAATGTAATTCAAGATTGAAGCTGTCAAAAAAGTTTGATCCCAAAACACATTTACATCCTTATCTGGATGATTTTGATTCAATAAAAAGAATCGCTATTTTTTTAACTTCGATTAATTATTTAAATGAAGGTAACTTTAAAATAGTTTTTATTGATAAAAGCATAGATAACCCGAATGACACAAAAAAAGCAGATAGGAACATTATTGATTTTAAACTTATAGAGAGATATCAGCATCATAAAGATGAAGTTGTGAATATTTTTGCTAATTTACAATTATATCATAAGAATAAAAGAGAAGAAATTGCGCATTTAATGAATGATGGATACTCTCTACGACATTTATTACTAGTAGATTCTATTTGTGAGATAAACAAGACTTCTTTAGGTAAGCTAAAGCGAGATATAATAAATACATACAAGTAAACTGCAAAGTAAGTTTAAGTAATTAAAACGATAATATACATGTACATATGTTGGATAGGTAAAATAAAAGCGGTTTTCCTGGATTGGGACTTATGTGGTAGGGATGGGAGATTATAAGGTTCCAGAAAAACCG
The DNA here is from genome assembly GCA_037127655.1 of Lentisphaerota bacterium. Classification (GTDB taxonomy): domain Bacteria; phylum Verrucomicrobiota; class Lentisphaeria; order Victivallales; family GWF2-38-69; genus GWF2-38-69. Next base: position 1,427 of record JBAXXY010000308.1, on the reverse strand, counting down.
CCCGAATAACTTCAAAATGTAAATTATACTTTTACTGTAATCTGTATATTTAGCCCTGCTAATTCCATCCAAATATATTTACAAAATCTTAACAATTTCCCAACTATCTGCCCTTGCCACTATCCTCTATTGGATTTTTGCCGCATAGATCCAATAAGGATTTTTCTTTAAAGTAAAGCGTTTTTCTGCATCTGATCGGTTGCAGCCCCTGAATAAAAACTAACTGCTCATCAAAAGGCATTTCCCGAATGTCATTGAGTTTGATCAAGTCGGTAGATACTTCATGATGGCTGCTTCCTGTGCTTTCAGATAAAGACCCTTTAAGAATTTCCATCTTTTGTTGATTGTTGCTATCAGAACTTGAATGAGTCTCCAAAAGGACTGTTTTAGTTCCTCCTAGTTTCTGTATTAACTGCATAATATCGGGATCAGAACAGGAAAATAGCTGAAGCATTTTACTGTTGATGAAAAGATCCGGCTTCTGATAGAGTTTGATCTGGGAGTAAGTCTGAAAAACAGACCAGAAGACGCAATTTCTGGCGCGTAGAATTTCGATATAGTTTTCTAGTTGCTCATTGTATCCGAGCTGCCCTAATTCATCTAAAAGAAAAAGATACTCTTTGGAGGAGAGAAAAGGTTTTTCAGTTTGTATCAGAAGAGAAGCTACTAAGGATAGAATTAATTTTACTACTCTGCTTTGCTCTTTTATCTGGTCTTCAGGTAGGACGATAAAGATGTCGGCTTTGCCACTGATGAAATACCTGAGATCGCAGGTGTCCTTCTGAAATAACCCTCTCAAGTTACTGTCAGACATCCATCGCAATTGTCTAAGGGTTGTGGTGAAGATGCTTCCGCTTTCATCCTTACCTGTTGCTTCGAGCAGGGAGTATGCCTCTTTAAGATGTGGCGATAGAAGATCAACACTTATAGAGTTATCCGTCATGTAAGTGTGAATTCTCTTTTCTATTTTCTGAGGTCCTTCGGAGATGATACTATATAAGTTCAGAAATGAGCTCTTGCCATGCAAAAGTAAGAGATCAATTATTCCTGCAATAATGATTTTGGCTGTGTCTTCAAAATGTGAACCATACCTTGGAGAGCCCTCATTATTAACGAGCGCAGAGGTAAGGGAGGTAATAAACCTGTCTTTAAAGTTGATATTGCCTGTCGGGAAATAGCTAAAAGGATTAATTGAATGAGCTTTAACTGCAACATCTGATTTCAATGTTACTCCAAATGGATCGAAAAGTATGATTTCTCTGCCGAACTTTTCTATTCTATGTTTTGCTGTGACAGCGAATAGTTCGCCTTTAGGGTCGTGAACAAAGACGGGTCTGTTTTCGGTTAATAAGGCAGGGATGGTAATTCCGGCTGTTTTACCCCCGCCTGACATTGCGACGATTGTCCGATTACAGATGGGATAATAT
>JBAXXY010000307.1:0-2112 GCA_037127655.1 Lentisphaerota bacterium | reverse complement strand
GACTTAAAGATTATTAAATCGGATTATATAGAACACAAGCAGGGCAATAATGAATTTGTTCTATGGAAATCTATACTGGATGTGATGGCCTTAATTTGCGTGGGAAAATAAATGAAATGCTTAACTAATTCGAACTAATATGAAAGAAGCAATTGGTGGTTATTTTGAATTAGAACTCCGTAGAAGTAAAGAATACTATCAAAATGCTATTCGCTTAAATAGCGGTCGAAATGCGCTGGAGTTTATACTTCGCTTAAGAAGATATTCCAGAGTTTTTATTCCTTATTATAGTTGTGATGCAATCCTAGAACCTTTCAAAAAACTTCTATTGAATTATGAACTCTATTTCATAGACAAAAACCTGGAACCTAAATTTAATTATGCCTCGATAAAGCCAGATGAAGGTTTTTTATATATAAATTATTTTGGCTTAAAAGCCAAGTTTATTAAATATCTTTCAAAGTATTGCAGAAACCTTATAATAGATAATTCGCAAGCATTTTTTTCAGCTCCCCCTGCCTAACATTCCAACTTTTTATTCATGTCGCAAATTTTTTGGTGTCCCTGATGGAGCCTATCTCTTTAGTGATGGAGCTTGACTATGACATCCCGATTGACAGCTCTAGAGAGAGTATCACATTTAATAAGAAGAATTGAATATGGGGCAGAAGCAGGGTATTACGGCTTTAAAAATAATGAATCGAATAAGTGTCAACCTATTAAAAAAATGTCAAAATTGACAGAAGCAATTTTATGTAATATTGAATACCAAGAAGTAATAAAAAGAAGAAGAGATAATTTTATTTTCTTATGTAAAGCCTTAAAGAAGCATAACAGGTTAAATGTCGAAATTGACGATCAATCCGTGCCGATGGTTTATCCTTTCTTGTTAGACAAAGGTGAATTAAAGGAATCTTTGCGTAAAAAGAGAATTTTTACCGCCACTTATTGGCCAAATATCGTGAATATTCAAGATAAAAAAAGCATCGAGTTCTCTTTATATTCAAATCTTCTTTGCTTGCCGGTAGACCAAAGATACGATAGAGTAGCTATGGAATACATTTTGACAACTATTGATAAACTGTTATGAATATTTATATTCGTCCATTAAGAGAAGAAGATGCATTAATATCCTATATGTGGCGTAATGATCCGAAAATATGGAAAAATACAGGATCTAGACCTGATCGCGTGATTACACCTGAAATAGAGACAGAATGGATTAAAAGAGGTTTAAAAGATGATTCCTCTAAAAGATTTGCCATTTGCATAAAGACGGGAAACAAAGATGAATACATTGGCAATATTCAATTAACAAATATAGTCAATGATGAGTCAGAGTTACATATTTTTATCGGGGGGGGAAAATATTGGAATAAAGGTATAGGGAAAGAATCAAATAAATTGGCCTTAGAATATGCATTTTATATATTGCGTCTAGAAAGAGTTTATTTAAGAGTAAACAAAAGAAACATTCCTGCTATTAAGCACTGCATAGAAAATGGTTTTGAGATATATAACCAAAATCAAAATGACGATTTCATAAGTATGCACATACATAATAGCAGCATAAACGCCCCGAAACCCGTAGCAGACAAACATGGCTGAGCATAATAGAAATACTGATATCCGAGTAGAGTTCAGCTTATAAGGGGGCTCCTTAAGAGGGGTTGGCATTTTGGCCTTTTAGGATTGTGGAACCAAGAAGTTCAGTGCATTAATGATTTCAGATATTGTTCAGTTACCTTTAAGTCATTTCCGTTATCAATATCATTCCAATAGCCATCCCCGATATAAACAGCTCCAGCTTCTTTTTTTTGGGAAAGGTATCGTATGCTCCCTGAAATAGTAGCATCACCTAATCTTATAGTATTTTCCAGCGCAATAAAAATTTGCGGGGTACAAAGGAATAAGCCTGTATCATAAGCTTGGTAGCATTCGATATTTTTCCCAATATTAACAATCTTATTATTATCTAATGAGACTTTAGTCACATCGTCAATGTCAATATGTACATTATTATAGCCGGGATAATCAATAGCTAGGAGCACATTATTACCTTCAAGTGTTTTACACATAAAAGACTTAATTAATTGAGGGTCAAAATAATGA
>JBAXXY010000306.1:0-2113 GCA_037127655.1 Lentisphaerota bacterium | reverse complement strand
AATAACGAACAATATTTGAAAGTTCATCCTGAATTCAATGCTATTTTTACTTCAAATCCTGAAGAATATGCAGGTGTTCATAGAAGTCAGGATGCATTAAGAGACAGAATGATCACAATGGATTTGGATTGTTTTGACTATGAGACAGAGCTGGCTATTACAAAGGAAAAATCCAAGGTATCGACTAAAGACGCAAAAATGATTGTAAATATCGTTAGGAATCTCAGAAATTCCGGCAAATGCGAATTTGCTCCGACAATAAGAGGTTGCATAATGATCGCCAAGACCTTGAAAGTATTAGATTTCCATCCATCTCACAATCCTAAAAAATTTATTACTTTATGTGAGGATATTTTAGCTTCAGAAACAAGCAGAGTAGGTTCTAAAACAAATCAGAACAGGGTTAAACAAATTGTCTCTGACCTGGTAACAAAGGAACTTTTTGGGAACAAAGAAGAATCAAAAACAGCGGCAACACCTGTTTCCTAAAGATAGGTCAACAAAAAGGAGCTCAAAATGGAGAAGAAGAAAATTAAGATTAGAGGGATGAGCAATATAAAATCTTCTAGTATTAAGAAACATTCGATGCCTAAAAGAAGTGAAGACGCGGGGTATTTAAAAATGTTTGTTCTTTCAAAAGAAAAGGAAATGCTTTTAACGGCTCTAAATACTTTAACCGAAAAGCGCGATACGGTTATTGAACGCTTAGCTGTAATTAAAAATGAAATTGATGAAAAAATTACAGAAATACGGAAAAGCGATACCAATGGAAAAGAGTCTGGAATAGATGCTGATAATAAAAAGAAAGAATTCAAAAAAATGAAGCTGAATTACTGATTATTTAAATATTAAGGAACGGCGGCAGGCAATGGAAAAAAAGAAACCAAAAATAATACTGGCCAAAGAATCTATAAGTGATTTTATAAAAGAAAATATTAGTCAGGAATTTAAAATAATCCAGATTAAAAAAACAGATGAAGGTTGGCTTGGGGAATTTGAAATGTTTGAAGACAGCGCGTTTATCAAAGCCCTTGGACTGCCTGCAAAAGTAAAAGACAGGAACCTTTATGAAATCAAATTAACAGATGAGCTTGAAGTTGTCTCTTATGTATTGAAGAAATTAAACGCCGAAGAATAACCAAAGTGAGAACAAATGTCAAGTGAAATTACACATGGAGTGAAATCCAGCAGTCTTGCTGATATTCTCGAAAGAGTTTTGGATAAAGGTATCGTTATTGCAGGCGATATTAAAATCCAGATAGCTGACATAGATTTGCTTACAATTAAGATAAGGCTCCTTGTCGCTTCCGTTGACAAGGCTATGGAGATAGGGATTAATTGGTGGCAGACTGATCCATACCTTACTTCAAATTCAAAAACAAAAGAATTGGAAGAGGAAAACTTAAAATTGAAACAGAGGCTGGAACATTTAGAAGCAAAAGTTGAATGATCAGTAATAAAGCAAATTTTTAAAAAATCTAATAACCAATAAAAATATGGAGACTTCAAAATGACAGACAAAAAAGAAACGAAGGATAAAGGGATTAAGATTGATAAAGGGATAAATATTAATTTCGGGGGTGGGCTTGACGGAATTTTTAAAGGTTTAGAAAGTTTGATCAACCTTGCAGGCAATCTAAAAGACGCAGGAGATGAAATTAAAAAAGAAGGCGAGATTGACCTGAGCAATTTAAAAGACGGGATGAAGGGGGTCTATGGTTTTTCTTTCAAGACTGCTGCTGGAGGGCAGACTGTTAAGGAACAGTTCGGAAATATTAAGATAACGCCTAAGGGCCCTAAAGTAGAAAAAGAAAGAGAACCTATCACAGATGTTTTTAACGAAAAGGATCATATCCTTGTAATGCTGGAGATGCCTGGAGTAACCAGTAAGGATATCAAGATTGAATTGAAGGGAGATATCCTTGAAATTTCTGCAGAAAACAAAGACAAAAAATACTCTAAAGAAGTATTGCTTGAAGAAAAACACCTTAAAAAGGAAAATCTTACAAGCAATTATAAAAACGGGATGCTGGAAATCAAGATTATGAAATAGAGCTAATTAGACCTTTGAAAAATTTAATGTGTTTTAGCAGCATATTAAATAGATTTGAGG
>JBAXXY010000305.1:0-2117 GCA_037127655.1 Lentisphaerota bacterium | reverse complement strand
AGTGTTTTGAAATATCCACTCCGGCTTCTTTCATTACTTGGACGGCATAAGGATTAAGTCCGTGCTTCTCTATTCCTGCTGAATATACTTCAAATTCATTTCCTTTAAGATTTTTAGCTCATCCTTCCGCCATTTGGCTCCGGCATGAGTTGCCCGTGCATAGGAATAAAATTTTCTTTTTAGATTCTTCCATATATTTTCTCCTTTGTTTTATATACTTAATCCATAGATATTTGTTAGAGCGTAATAGATTCCGATAAGAATAAAAATTACTCCTGTTGCGTATCTTGCCTTTGTTCCAAAAGTTGAAACTTTGTCATAAACTTTACTGAGCTTGTTCATTCCAAGAGCAATTACCAGGGCAAAGAGAATCACAGGCAACGCAGTCCCCATTGCATACACAAGAGGTAGAGCAACATAGGAAGTATGCTTGATAGAAAGAGGAATCAGACCTCCAAAATAGAGCCCCGCGGAAACAGGGCAGAAGGAAAGAGCAAATATTGCTCCAATCGGAAGAGCCCACCACAGACCACCTTTTCGCGCATGTGCCTGAAGTTTTTCCACTCCTGAGTAGTAAATGGGCAGACCTCCCCCTATCCATCCGAGAAGGATCATTCCGATCAGAATCATCAGAGGTCCGAGCGCCTCATTCATATATTTCTGCATAAAACGGGAAATTTCACCGCTTCCCAAAAGGCCTGAAACTATTAATGAAGCAAGCAAGACATATGCAATAACCCTGCCTGTGGTGTAAAGGACACCTGAAATTATCACATGGTCTTTTCTTCCGATACGGTGTCCGATGAAAGATATTGCCGCGATATTTGTCGCTAAAGGACAAGGGCTTATTGATGTCAGTATCCCGAGGAATAAAGCAGAGGTCAATGCCAAATAAGTCATACTTTCTTTTGCCTCATTTCTAAAACTTCCTGAATATTGCTTCTGATATATGAATCAAATTCGGCGGGCTTATCAAGAAGTGTCCAGGTATCGTCGAGCCTCCTGTAGAAAACAACTTCATCTCCTTTGACAAGAGCCACTACCACACAGCTTGCTATTACATCAAATTTCTTTGCAAGAACTTCATTTTCCTGAAAGTCATCTGTTTTCCACTGGATAAGACCGTTAGCAATATCGGCTCTGAAGTCCGAATCAAGAATCTCTTTTGTCCGCTTTTCAATACTGTTACATGTAGTACAGCGAAATGTGGAGTGAAGATAATAAACCCTTACGAACTCGTGTCCTTTAAGATTTGATGGATTGGATTGAGTTTCCTTGCTTTGTGTAAAGTTTTTTCCAAGAGCAAACCCGATAGAAATAAGCACAAATGCCAGTAAAAGATTTTTAATTATTCTTTTCCACTTTTCCATACTTTAAAGGGATCGTCTTTAGTTTGGGTTTGTCACTGTTGCTGTCGATTTAGGCTCAAAATTGTAACCTAGGCTTTTCCATTGAGAGAGAATATCTTCTTTGGAAATAAACCCTATATGCCTGGCCAACTCTTTACCGTCTTTGTCGAGGAAAACCTGTGTGGGAATAGACTCGATATTGTATTTGATCGCTTTTTTGGAGTTTTCCTTCTGCCATACATCTATGAATTCGACATCAAAGACTCCGCTGTATTCAGTTTTAAGTTCTTCAAGGATAGGAGCCATCTTCTTACATGGAATACATTTTGTAGCTCCAAGGTCAACGAGTTTAGGAATAGTGTCAGTATTTGATGATGGTTCCTGTGCATAGAAGACAATAGCAAGAAATAACACTATTAAGCTGAGAACTGTTTTTTTCATTTTTTTACCGCCTTAAGAAGTAAGAATATTTCTAACTTCATCTACTGATGGGACTTTGCCAATGCTTTTGACCTTGCCGTCCACGACCAGAGCTGGAGTCATCATTACACCTAACTGCATGATTTTCACAATATCAGTAACTTTTTCCAGCTCGTATTGAATCCCTAGAGCTTTTGCGGCCTCTTCGGTTGTTTCAGCAAGTTTTTTGCATTTTGCACAGCCTGTCCCGAGAATTTGAATCTTCATGATTATTCCTCATTCATTTTATAGTTTGCATAATTCCTCATGGGTCATACTTATAATTTCTTCTAATCTAACAGCATCTGA
>JBAXXY010000304.1:0-2118 GCA_037127655.1 Lentisphaerota bacterium | reverse complement strand
GTGGTAGTGTCGTACCAAGATTTAAAGAACAGATCAGAAACGGCGGCCCGGTTACAGTAACTACTCCAGGCATGAGAAGGTTCTTCATGACAATTCCTGAAGCTGTGGAACTTGTCCTGCAGGCTGGGTCTATAGGACATAGTGGAGAAATTATGGTTCTTGAAATGGGAGAAGCAGTAGTAATAGCAGATATGGCTCGAAAACTCATAGAACTTTCCGGGCTAATCCCCGATGAAGATATCAAAATTGAATTCACAGGACTGCGCCCTGGTGAGAAAGAATACGAGGAAATTATAACAGAAGACGAGAATGTAGTCAGAACTCCCTATGACAAGATTTTTGTAATGAGGAAAACTTCTGAACAGAATGATAATATCGACATTAAACTTCTAGAGGAATTAGTAATATCCAATGATGAACCTGCCCTGCGCAAACTGCTGGTTGACTACATCCCCGAAAATATGTTCCAGAAAAACACTTAAAACCAGAAAAGACTAGAGGAAGATGTGGGCACATGAAGTTATCAGGTTCTAAAGTTTCAAGTTATAAAGTTTGTAAAGTTCAATTCAAAATTCAACATTTACCATCCAAAATCATTTTTCAATTCGTGTAATCCGTGGTTAAAAATTCTTCTACGCCACTTCCAGCATACTATATTCACAAAACACTTACCAAAAAGTCTTTCAGGTGAATTTGGTCAATACCCTGGTAATTACTTCCGGCATTATATTCATCCATTGTAACGACATATTTACGATAGTTGTCTCCTATCTTCAGCAAGCTTCCAAATTCCCGTTCTGCTGTACTTTCATCCGCCAGCATATACGCCACCTGAACATATATAGATTTTCCGTCTTTCTGTGCAACAAAATCAATTTCCGATGCGCCCAGTTGTCCCACAAAGACTCTGTACCCAAATCGAATCAAGTGAAGATAAACCGCGTTTTCCATTACCATATTAATATCTTTCCTTCTGTCTATACCGCGGATACAATTACGAATACCTATATCCTCAAAATAATATTTTTCTCCTACTTCAAATATCTTTAATCCGGCAATATCATACCGCGGCACCTTGTAAACGAAAAATGCATTGGCAAGGGGTTTAAGGTAATTCAAAACAACTTGTGTTGAAACAGAGGAGCGCTGTGACTTCATATACTTAGCAATATTATTAGCGGAAAACAAGTCCCCGACATTATCTGCAAGAAATTCAATAAGATTTTCCAGAAATGGAATATTGCGTATTCCCTCACGGGCTACAACATCTTTTAAAAGTATGGAAGCATATACATTACGCAGGTACTCAAATACTGAAAGTTCATCCAATCCTATAACTTTCAAATAAGGCATTCCCCCAACTGTAAGATACTTATTGAGGTTTTCAGTTGAATTTTCTAATTGAAAGAAATTTAAAAATTCATCATATCCGAGAGAATGAACAATAAATTCAATATATCTACCAGCTAAAAAAGTGGCTAATTCCCCAGAAAGCATATTAGCATTGCTGCCGCTGCAAAATATATCACAGCAGTTCTCGGCAAGAAGACTCCTGAGCGCTTTTTCGAAATGTTCAATCTCTTGTATTTCATCTACAAAAAGATAGTTTTTTATATTTAATTTCAGATTATCTTTTACATAACAATAAAGAGTTTCTTCATTGACAATGTGTCCGAAAGGCTTTAACTCTTTGTTGATATAAATGATGTTCGCTAAAGGATTTGCCTTCCTTATTTCCTCTATCAGCTGGAAAAGGATATAACTCTTTCCAACTCTGCGCTGGCCGGAAATAACTTTTATTATCTCTTTATCTATAAATGGTTTTATTCGTTCTGTGTAGATAGGACGATTGATAAAAGGTCTTGCTCTTAGTATTTCATCTATCATAACTGATATTCCTTAAACAAATATAACATTTATCAATTACGATTTATAGTATATATCGGATATCCTACTTATCAAGGCTAAAATATTTTCTACCATAGCTGCAATGCAGTTTAAATACTTTTTTGTCAACGAATTTCTAATTACAAGACATTTCAATCCATTATTCATCACTCGTAATTCATAATGCATAATTCGTAATTTCACTACATGCTTCTATATGAGCTACTTGGG
>JBAXXY010000303.1:0-2119 GCA_037127655.1 Lentisphaerota bacterium | reverse complement strand
TGATAATGATATGTATTTTGTATAAAATAGAAGAATTATGTCTTTTCTATAAAAAAACAAAATAAACAAAAAATAAAGGAGAAAAGTCAACACATGATAAGAGGAAACAAAAGTAAAAAATTACTATTGCTTCTACTGTCAGTTTTTTTTGTTAGCTGTTTGTCATCTTTTGCTGACGACTTAGCTTCAAAAATACAGAATGGAACCAAAATAATAGTAGCGTTCACGAATGGGAAAGTTATTTTATATGACACCCCATTGAGATCCGACATTATTCACAAAGAAGATCCTGATTTTACTCCTTTGACAGCTGTAACAGGAATTAAATTTTGCAATGATACTTATCTATTGATTTTATGTGTTAAGCAAGATGATTCAGGAAGGACTCTATATCCATTATATAAATATGATTTCACAAAATATAGCTGGAGTGAATTATTTGATGGAGTGGGAGCAGAAAATAATCAAAGTTATCTAATGGCAAGTGCAGCAGGTATATATATATTGCTAAATGATAATACGCTTAAACAACTTACAAACACAGGATGGGTAACATGCAATTAAAATTAGAAGGTAACAAAAAAATGAAATCCCCAATGAAAATTTCTAAGTTATTGACGAGTATCTTATTAATTTTTGGTTTAATATTTAATTTAGGCACTGCACATGGTGATAGTGTTGCGGCGGATCCTATTTTTACACCTCAGATGGATGTTAAATCTATGTTACAGCTATATCAAGCTCTGAATGGCGTAGAATTAGGTTCCTGTTTCGATGCTCGCACAAATTCATTTATTGGAGGTTCTTCTACAGCACAGGTACCTGCGCTTAAATCTACAAACTCTATAAGTGTTCAGAAAGGCTTTAACAATGCGATAGGATTAGGTTCTGGATTCAATAAAATGCATCAGGATTATGGTGACTGGCAAGTATCAGCCAATGCAAAAATCAAAGTTCCTTTTTTTAAGTTGAGCGGTGGGTATGAACACTCTCAGTCTCATAATGAAGTTTCTAATCATCAAGAAATTGACTACTATCAGGCAGTATATGGTTATGGTGGAGTATGGCGTATCTCAAATATAGAAAAAGCCCCACAATATTTTTCTAAAAATATTAGTGCATCCACTTCTTTGGCTAAAACATTTTATCAATGCGGATCACTTACATACAGGACTGCATATGATAAAATAGTGAATGCAAAAACAGATAATGACTATGTAGCGGCAGTAGTCGATTTTTATTCATCATTTGGTACACATGTCGTAACAGGAGTGAATTATTTATCAATTGCTGCTGTTGACTATAATTACCAATTTTCATCACAAAATAATACATATACCCATAAGAACTCATTTAATGTCCAAACTACAATTGGTGGAATCTTATCGAACGGTGGGGCTTCAGTAGCAGGGAATTGGCTGAGTGGAACAAAGGATGATAATGCTGGTGGAACATTTACTTGTACTACAATCTCTATTCCATCAGGCGCAATTGGAACTGATATTGTAAACACAAGGGCGAACACCCTAAGTAGCCAAGGTCTTTCAGGAGTTGCTTCAGCGGGTATGGATGCTGCATCACTTACAGTCCCAACCTACCCAGCAAAAGAGATAGAAAATCCAGATAAACCGCCAGATGTAATAAATAAAGATACTTCAGATGCAATAGATAAATTCCAGCCTTCTACTTTCGCAGATGCTGCAGCTAAGGTTCAATATGTTGCCTGGAAGAATGCTCAACAAGCAAATGGTGCTGATACTAGTTATGATGCCTATGCAGCGTACAGGAAGAAAGCACAAGACCCAATAATAAATGTTAGTAATCCAACACCGAATAGCGAAAACTATTCACCGCTAAAGGTGGTTGGACAGGCGAGAGGACTATGGTTTTTTGAAGCTAGTTTTCCAGTTAAAATTCAGGACTTGGACGGAAAGACAATTGCATCTGGTGTAGCCAAAACTAGTGATGATTGGATGACTGATAATTTTGTTAATTTTGAAGCTGAGTTGAAATTTAATGTTTCGACTACTACAAAAGCCATTTTAGTCTTGGACAAGGATAACCCATCAGGGCTGGAAGAAAAATCTGATTCACTATATTTTCCGATAGTTTTATTGTC
>JBAXXY010000302.1:0-2120 GCA_037127655.1 Lentisphaerota bacterium | reverse complement strand
TATTTATAGTTGGATGCATTGGAGTGGTCGTTTTTATTGCGGGATGGATTCATTTTCTAAAAAACATTCATTTAAAAATTGACTTTCAAAAGGTGACTGCAAGAAATGAAAAACTTAAAGAAATGAGCCTTGCTGCAGCAGGCTTAGCTCACGAAGTTAAAAATCCTTTGGGCATTATCAGAGGATTTGCACAGAAACTTGCTGTATCCTCTGAAGATACCGAGTCAGTTAGAACAATTGCTGAAAAAATCCTTGATGAGGCTGATATTACGACTGAAAGGCTGTCTGATTTCATCAATTATGCAAAGAAAAGAGCCTTAAAGTCAATTCCTTTGCGCGCCAGAAATGAAATCTTAGAGATAACCGAGATGTTAAAATATGAAATTGAAGAAAAAGACCTGGTTTTGTGCCATGATGTTGACGATCTAACAATTATTGCAGACAAGAACTGCCTCCAGCAAATACTCGTAAATATCATTATGAACAGTATTCATGCATGTTCCACAGGAGACAAAATAGAGTTTGCTCTTAAGAAGAAACTAAACGACGCAATTATGACAATAAAAGATACTGGCAGAGGTATAGCTCCTGAATTGCTTAAAGATATTTTTAAACCTTATGTTTCAGGAAATGAAAGAGGACACGGAATCGGCCTAGCCATAGTCAAAAAACTTGTTGAAGAACACGGCTGGGAGATTACAATGAGAACTGAGGTATCAAAAGGAACAATAACTGAAATTTCTGGCATAAAGCTTGGCTGAACTATGAATATAATAAGGGCAATAATTGCAGACGATGAACCTTCTTTCAGAGAACTGTATTCAACTACCCTTGCTGAACTTGGAATAGAAGAAATATTTGCTGTTGCATCAGCCCAAGAAGCTCTTACAGAAATAAGTCGGTCCCATCCTTCAATAGTAATTTCGGATGTTAAAATGCCTGGTATGGACGGAATCGAACTCCTTAAGAAAGTCAGAGAAATATATCCTTCTATTCCTTTCGTATTAATAACAGCTTATCCGAATATAAAAGATGCTGTTAATTCTCTGAAGCTCGGCGCTGTAGACTACCTCCAAAAACCTGTTGACCTGGATGAACTCAAAGCAGCAGTTAGAGATATCCTTAATATTAGTAACTATCCTTGCATAAATGAAATACCAAGAGAGCTTACTTCTGGAATTATAGCCGAAAGCCAAGTTATGAAATCGCTTTTGAATGATGCATACAGGATTGCCAAGAGTGATGTTACAATCCTTCTTACAGGTGAAAGCGGCTGTGGGAAGGAGGTAATTGCTTCATTTATTCATAGAAATAGTTCAAGGTTCCAAAAACCATTAATTACTATGAACTGCGCTTCAATTCCTGCAAATATTATTGCTAGTGAACTTTTCGGACATGAAAGGGGAGCTTTTACTGGCGCAGTATCAAACAGGCAGGGTAAATTTCGAGAAGCTGACGGGGGAACCCTTTTTCTGGATGAAATAGGAGACATGCCCCTTGAGCTTCAATCATCACTTCTCAGAGCAATAGAAAATGGAAAAATATGCCCAGTTGGCGGAGATAGGGAAATAGAAGTTGATTTTAGGATTATTGCAGCAACTAATAAGAATCTTGAAGACGAAATTAAAGAGAACCGATTCAGACTTGACCTTTATTACAGACTCAATGTAATTACACTGGAAATCCCTCCACTTAGAGAAAGAAAAGAAGATATTTTACCTCTAGCCAGATATTTTTTGAAATCTGAAAATGACGAACAAAAAAGATTATCTGCCAGCACTATAAAAGCCATGCAAAACTATGATTGGCCTGGAAATGTTCGGGAACTTTCAAACGCCATGAAGAGGGCAAAAGTACTTTCACGAACTGAAATCATTATGCCTGATCATCTTCCTTCAAATATCAGAAACAGCATTTCAAATGCTTCTCAACTCATAAATAATGAAATTGTAGTAACGCTTGAGCAATCAGAGCTGGCCTCAATTCGAACTGCTCTAAAAAACACAAATGGTAATCAGACAAAAGCTGCAGAACTTTTGGGAATCAGTCGCAGAACGCTTATCAATAAGCTTAAGAAAATTTAAGTAGACAATGCATAACTGGTAATGATTCTTTTCTAT
>JBAXXY010000301.1:0-2121 GCA_037127655.1 Lentisphaerota bacterium | reverse complement strand
AGTATTCAGGGTGTCCTTCTGGATGAAATCTAAAGACTCCAAACATCTTTTCTCCGCTGGTACTTAATCCATATTCTTCAGAAGTTATTGAGTAACCTCTGTTGTTGGCTTCGTGAGCTATCATCTCAGCGATATGAATATGAGGCACAGGTCTGTGCGTTTTTGTAGGCATTGGAGTTGGTACAGCCATAAGCTCATTTCGACTGACCCGTTTAGCTCCGCAGTGAAGCATTAAATTATTTTGCATTTATAAATTTCCTTATTAAACTGCTATAGGCAGTGATATGGTTTTGGATTGTTGACGATGCCATGATTTACAGGCAGAAATGTAAGCACAACTAGAGCAGTAAAAGCTTGTTTCATTGGGCATAAAAACTTCTGCTTTTATAGCTCTTTCTGCTATTCTTATTAGTTGAGATAGCCTTTTAAAATCATCCTGAGTTCTATATGTCGGGTGCTGGGTATAGCTTGGCTCCTTAGCCTTGGTTACGACATCATAACGAAACAAGCAATCTGTATCTGTTAATTTCTTGTTGGCATAACAAAAACAGGTAGCTTGTAAATCCTTGTCAGCTTTGCCTTCCGGCCATTTATTCTGGCTGGTCTTCCAGTCAACAAGAATAGTGCTATTGGCTTCACTTTTGACAGCAAGGTCTATTTCTCCGATAAGAGGTTTTGAAGAGCCTTCTATCGGAACAGTAAAAGCTTTCCCTACTGCTACGATATTGTCTTCCATCCACTTCCTGCTCAGGCAGTCGATCATCTTTCTGCCAGTAGCATTGAGTCGGTTGTATCCATCGGTGCTAATTTTAACTTTGGATAAAGTTTTGCATTCAATTTTCCATGCTTCTGAAAACACTTCCTGTGCCTCTTCCGTTGTCTCGTAGGTGCTCTGTTGCCTTAGTGTTGCTATCCATGAAGCGGACTTATGAAAAGCACTTCCGAATAGAAGACTTACAGGAGTCGATTCAGGCTCTAAGGCGTAGATGTATTTAAACGCCCATTGAAGACTACAGATATTCAAGAATCCGTTGAGACTGGAAAAACTCCAATGAGGTTTACTTCGTAGTTCTGATAATGTTTCATTCATAATTCTTCCTCTTTAATTGATTTCAATGATTTTGTTTGCATAAGCTCTTTTCTCTGTAATGAAGTAGCCAATCCTATTTACAAAGTGAAGTCCCGCTATTAAAAGCTCCTTATCATCATCTCCTTGAACTAAAGTCCATAGTTGCTTTTTATTTGTCAGCATATCTTTAACAAACTTTAGTTCTTCTCCAAAGGTCTCGAACATATATCCGTCAAATGGCGAGTATGAGACAATCGGATTTTTCAGAGGATGATATTTTGATACCCATTGTTTGAATGTCATTCCTAAGCAGCAGCGTAGTTTTGAATATTCTTTATGAGGGTACTGCAATTCTGTCTGCTTAGTTGTGATACTTCGTTACAACCGAAATTCTGAAGATAGCCAACAAGAGAGACATTGAGCTTACGGGCTATGTCAGTTAAATATTTTACCTGCTTAGAGCTGGCTGGTTCATTGCTTGGTTGTTTAGTATTCTGTTCAAATCTCTGTGGCTTCTGGGTGTTGGCTTGAGTAAATACTTTTACAGGCTCTGCTTGAATAGGTGCGTTATTGGCTGTTCCATCAATTTCCGACTCGACTGATTGTCTAACCATTTCGAAGGTACTGTGTATCTTTTCCTTGAGCTGTTCCTGTGAAAGCCCGTCTGGCAACTCAACCTCGATACTTGCACTGTATCCTTTTGAGCTATAGTCAGTTTCAGCAGGTACTTTCTTGTTGAATGATGCGTTTAATTTTAACATGGTATTTCTCCTGTTTTTGAGTTTAAAACAAAAAAGGCCATGTCCGATTATGGACACAGCCTATGAGTTGATTTTATTGGTGATTAGAACCCTGATACTTTTT
Organism: Lentisphaerota bacterium; assembly: GCA_037127655.1. GTDB lineage: Bacteria > Verrucomicrobiota > Lentisphaeria > Victivallales > GWF2-38-69 > GWF2-38-69. The sequence goes on along the minus strand of JBAXXY010000301.1, from coordinate 188 downwards.
TGAGCTTTTCCAATAGCTCATTGGCACTGCGGAATTCTCTTTCTTTGGTCTTATTTGCTTTCTGCATATTGCGGAGCTGATTGCTTACATCAATTGTGATGTCGATAATTTCTCTGGCTTTGGTTCTTACAGTTGAGATTTTGTTGATGAGTTCTTCCATAGGATCAGTTTTAACATCTGTTCCTTGG
>JBAXXY010000300.1:0-2122 GCA_037127655.1 Lentisphaerota bacterium | reverse complement strand
ATGCAAGATTATATATATTTTGCATTAATAGGATCATTGCTGCTTATTTTGGCCGGCATTCTAGATAGCTCGGACGGTCAGCTAGCTAGATTAACTAATAGTTCCAGTAAATACGGTATGATAATTGATGGTTTTATTGACACCATTGTTTTTTTTGCTGCATACCTAGGTTGTTCAATTTATCTTTATCCTAAATATGGCGTTTGGGTTTTTCTTCTTTCTATTGTAAGCGGTTTTTTGCATAGCGTTCAATCTATGTTATACGATTATCAAAAAAATGAATTTTCTTATCTAGTAGCTCATAAAACATGTTACCGGAACCCTACTACAGAAGAAACAAAACAATGCCTTAATTCCAAAACGACTATCTGGCATCGTTTATTGGATTATTTATATTTGGATTATGTGATAAAACAAAACTGGTTCAATACCCGTAAAGGCTCCATAAAACAAAAGTTTGAATCTGTTTCATGTGATGAAAGGCAGAAAGCCAAATTTTCTCAATCATATAAAATGACTTATTTGCCTTTGTTGTCATGGTGGGCCTTACTAGGTGGAACAAATACGCACCGCACATTAATTATTATTTTCTGTCTGTTTAAACATTTTGAGTATTATTTGGTCATCAATGTATTTTTAACATTGCCAACCTTGATGCTAGTTTTAATTCAGTATCGAATTGATTTAGCATTCCTAAAAGAGTTCGGTTATCGAAATGAGCATCTTTAGAAAAACTAATATGCATCTATTGTATTGCGGATATATTTACCATGTATATTTTGGCCTTGGCTGGTAATATCGTATTTCAGGTATCGCAGGTTTGGATATATTAGATTTAGTTTTCAAAGAGCAGCTTGTCATAAATAGCTGAATTCATATTTATCTCTTTTTGGAATTTATCAAAACCTAATTCTTCTATAAGGGTTTTGTTATTACCAAATAGAGAACGGCCTAATGCTAAACCTTCTGCTTCTATATTGCCTCCGATACTTTCTATTATTGTCGGAAACCAATCTAGAGTGCAAAACTCACGATTTTTGGCTTTCTTAGGAAGAATTCTTGAATTGATAATTACATTGAAGATTCTCCTGTGTGAGCCGAAATCTTTTGATACTCTGGATAGATGGTCACCCAGCACCACGATTGTAGTATTTTTATAAAAAGATTCCGCCTGTATCCAAAGAATAAAATCATATAATTGGCGGCTTGCACAAGATAAAACATTTTTGTATTTGTCAGAGTGTTTTTTTGTGCATGAAGGACAAGTGTAACCATTTGGCTCATGTGTATCAACTGTTGCCATAGTAAAGTTGAACGGCACATTTTGCTTTGATAGGTTTTTAATCTCTTCCTTAGCACATTCATATATTCTATAATCCTCTATGCCCCATCCAAACTTGTAATCTTTGTTTATCAACCCCTTCTGTTTGAAGTAATCAGGATCTATTATTTTGTAATTACCATGAGGTTCAAAAAATAAATCAGTTCCTGCAAAATTTTTCCGGTAGCCTATCATAAGAACTTGCTCATATCCCTGTTCATTAAGAATATCTCCAATAGACATAACTCCTGGAAGGAATTTCTGATATCTAAACATGCCATTTTGATGAACTGGTATTCTTAAAGGTATTCCACAACTTGAAGCAACCATAGCAGCCATGGTCCATTCAGCACCTAATATCTGAATAGCTCCGTCAATATTATTTGTAGAGCTAAAATTAATATTTTCAGATGCTAATTCAGTTAGTTCCGGAATAAAATTGATATCAAAATAGCCACCAGAGTCTTTGGATTGGAAAGAGGATTCCATTGATTCTAAATATATTAAGATCAAGTTATTTTTGGTGTCAGGAAAAGTAATCTTGGTCTTTATGGGATCAATATAGTGAGTGTTATATATAAGAGTTGTTTTTTTGTAATAGCTAATGAAACTTTTGAAATCTACAAAAACAATTACAAGAAAAACATCAATTATAAATAATACGAGAACTGTTAATTCAATATGTTTCAATGTAAAAACAAGAGGAAAAAGTAAAGAAGATATTCCTTTTAGATCTGAATGAACAAACTTTATATGAAGAAATGAAATTGAAAGAGTTAGTATAACAGGAATGAATAAATT
>JBAXXY010000299.1:0-2127 GCA_037127655.1 Lentisphaerota bacterium | reverse complement strand
TAATAAGGCAGGTATTACTAAATAAGCCATCACTATTTCTCAGCAACTTTCCAACAATCAGATCTCTTTGCCGCAGGATTTTTTTGTTATTCCACAAAAAAAGGTTTACCAATGGTAAAAGCTATCTACCTCTTGCGTCATCAATGTATATTTTCCATAGGAGATGTATTGAAATTTTCAAGTATTTCCACTAATTAAAGAATATACGCTAGAAATTTAACAACTTTTTAAACAAAAGGATAATGATTATGAAGTTATTTAAAAAACTATTGATGCTGTCATTAACTCTCGCATCAGCGAACTTGATAGCTGATGATGATTTGGGAACCGCAAATAGCCCTACATTTTTTCCTAAAGGACAAAATGCAGTTACAACCATTTATCCCGTAGATATATCGAATATAAAATTTGGTGAAGACTTAATCACTTTGCAAGCATTACAAGGAATAATAGCAAAATATAGCGGTGATCAACTGTATCTATGCACTAGTCAGGATAAATATAGTGATTACTGGTATGCCCCCACTGACACTGATAAGAAAAATGGACTGGTCACAGCGGATAAGTTTTGGCTTAATTATCTGACGAGTATCAGGAATCCTAAGCTAACTTGTACTGCTTATATAGATCTTCCAGGCGTAATAACACAATTTAAACAGTATATAAAAGGTTATGTTACCTACAGTAGTAATAGCTTGAACCTAGCTGTCAGTTATGCAGGAGTGAACGATTATATACCTCTTACCCAGACACAGATCAAAGGCTATGGCACATTCGGTCTTACCAATTCAGCATCGGCCGATTCATATACTAATGCCACTTTCTATAATGCCTTTAAATCTAGTATTAATCAAAACTTATTATTCGAGTTAAATCCCGCAGCATGTTCAACAAGTCCTCTATCATATAGAAATATGCCAAGAGATTATGCCGCTATGAATAAGGCCATGATTTGTTTCTCTAGTACTGCTACCCAAGACCTTAGTTACTATAATACATCTCCGATGGCTGTCATTGGTTGGGGGTCAGAACAAGAAACAAGTTTCGTAACTGAAGTTTCCGCCAAGGGAGATTTAGTACTTCCCTGCGATTGGGGACAGAATTTATCCCTACTCAGTTCCAGCACTTCTGCTCCAATGCAAGCTAATACTACCCCTATGCCTCAATTGACCTACGACTCTTCAAAGAAATATGTGACCTTTATCATATCTGACGGTGACAATCTTCAATTGTGGTTAAATACAGCAAACGATAACCGCTGGTGGGGAAACTCCATCAGAACAAGTAAGACATATCCTGTGGGTTGGACAATGCCGCCTGCAATGTATTATTTAGCTCCTGATGCCTGGAATTATTATGAACAGTCTGCTATTAAAAACGGAATATCTAACGACGAATTCATCTGTGGCCCTTCTGGTATAGGATATAATTATGGTGGTGTGGCCGGAACTTCTGCCTTTACTCCTCAACTGTCATATATGAACACTTTCATGCAGAATGCTAATATGCCTGTGCTTACAATATTTGGGAATAATGATTGGGGAAATAAAAATTGGCTAGGTAGTTTAGTTGGTCAAAGTAGTGTTCAGGGCGGATTCTATTTTGGTTATCCAAGCTGGCCTCCAATTGGTACTGGAGTTCAATTTTTCACTAATACGACTAGAGGGGAAGAAGTGCCAATAATGTATGCTAATGCATTCCTGAAAGACGACTTTACATCCCCTCCTAATTCTTCATCTGTAAATGATTATATTAATAATACAATAAGTACCATTAATAGTAATTCTTTTACCTCTGTATATGTTTGCAAGAATTTCAATGGCCTGTGGAATAATGTACCGGATCAGAATAAAGATAAGGTAGGTGTTTATATTATGAATGATATTGACTTGGTTGTGACAAAACTAAGTAAAAATAATGTTGTAGTTGTTTCTCCTTCTCAGATGATATCCCTGCTCAAGCAGGCTCATGCTAAGGGAAAAATTTAAGGGGCCGGTACACACACATATTTATCGACTTTGCTTTTAGAAAGCACAGAAGCCTCTTTGGTTTTATGTGCTTTTTTATTCTCTATTTCCTCTATACTTTAAAGCTTTGTCGAATATTAGGTTGAGTAATGTACATAGG
>JBAXXY010000298.1:0-2129 GCA_037127655.1 Lentisphaerota bacterium | reverse complement strand
CTTAATCTCAACTTAACCTACGATGAACTTAGTGACCTTTGGCAAGATAAGCAAAGGATGCATTTTGAAGATGACTCTAAACAACTATTTAAACAGATTCATGCATTCAAACTAAAAGCCTCTAAATATAAGAAACATCTTAAGAATTTATCGACTGAATTTAATCTTGTTGCCAATGATGAAAATATAGACAACAACATATGAAGAGTAGAAGTTAATAGCGCCGAATGAATTCAGTCCCTTAGCACTAAATAAGGTAGAAGAGAACTTCGACCCTTCAGCATTCATGTTTTCTGTTTTCTCATCAAGATATAATAGACTATCATCGCAAGGATAAATGAGATAAACCACGCATAGTCATAAAGGCCGATCAGGAATTTCGGAAAGAAGTTTTCTCCTCCAAGCCCTACTCTGTATATGAAACCCGGAAGGTTAGGGATAATGGCTATTATGACAGCTATGTAGGCATTTGTATTCCAGCCTTTAGAATAAGTATATTCCCCTTTTTCAGTTACAAATAAATCATATAGCAGAAGCTTGGTTTTCCTTATCAGGTAGTAATCGCAGACCATTACGCCGCCGACAGCTCCAAGCAAGGCAGAGTAAGCAACAAGCCATTTAAAAATATATCCAGTAGGATCAGCAATAAGTTTCCATGGGAAAATTATCGTCCCGATCACGCAGGTTATTATTCCGCCATTTTTGAAGCTGATATACTTGGGAAGAAGATTGGAAAAATCGTTAGAGGCAGAAACTACATTTGCCGCCATATTACAGCAAACAGTTGCTAGAATAAGTCCTATCATCGGAATTAGCAGATACGGAGATCTATTAAACCTGCCGAGAAGTTCGACAGGATCCCAGATAGCTTTGCCGTAAATAATTATCGTAGCGCTTGTGACAGCAATGCCGATGAAAGAGAAAAGAACCATAGTAGTCGGAAGACCTAAAGACTGCCCGATATACTGGTCTTTCTGGGATTTAACAAAACGGGTAAAGTCAGGTATATTCAAAGCCAGAGTTGACTGAAATCCTACTATTGCCGTAAGCCCGGGCCAAAAAATTACCCAGAAGCTCTCGTGGTTTGATCCTACAAGGTGATTGGATGCTTCAAGAATCTCTGATATAGAGCCTACCTTCCACCACGCCCATATAAATAACAGTAAACCAGTCAGAATAAGGAATGGTGAAGCATAGACCTCGAATTTTTTCAGGAGAGACATCCCGTGATGTATTATTACAGCCTGAAGTATAACCATTATGATAATGCATATGAAATGCCACAAATCCAAACCCACAAAATCCCCCAGATACATGGAATGCTCAATTGAAGGGAAAAAGAATGAGATGATCACAAATAAAGCATTTCCAGCAATTGAAGACTGTATCCCAAACCATCCGCAGGCAACAAAAGCTCTCGCCATCGCGGCAAGCTTAGCGCCTTCTGTACCAAAACTGCTTCTTATCAGGACAGGAAAAGGCACGCCGTATTTTGGGCCCGGGTGGGCGACCAGAACCATCGGGATTAGAACAATAATATTTCCCAAAGCAATTGTGACTATAGCCTGCCACCAGTTCATCCCGCTGCCAATCAGACTTGAACCGAGCATATAAGTGGCAATGCTTACGCTCAATGCAATCCACATTGAGGTCATTATCCATTTGTCCCAATACCTGTCCTTAATCGGAACAGGGCTCAAATCACGGTTCCACAGCGGACTATTTATTTCGTTGACATTGAGTTCAAATTGATTCCCGATCTGATTGACTTTCCCACCATCCATTTTTAAACCCTTTAATTTTGTTGAATGTCCAAGAATTGTCTCTTGATTAATCTGCTATTTTTCTGATTGGTTACAAATTTCCTTTCTTTGCGCAATTCTTCATGTGGATAGGAATAAGCAATGCAGCAATCACTCCCGCAATACAAATAACAGCGATGTAGTACGCTGGAGCAAAAGGAGTAGCCATTTTATAAGATAGCCAAGTTATTGCCAAAGGCGTAGCGCCTCCGACAATTGCATTAGCTACATTTAAAGTGGTAGCGACCCCGGAATACCTGATTTTTATCGGAAAAAGCTCCGTAATAGCCAGATTGTAGGCAGGATTTCCGACTGCTACGAATATTG
>JBAXXY010000297.1:0-2132 GCA_037127655.1 Lentisphaerota bacterium | reverse complement strand
TGCGTGCATTCTGTACTCGTCTTGCTAAAGCTCCGCTTTTTGCTTACGGGCAAAAGGGGAAGTCTCCCCCTTGCTCTGTGCCTGCGTTTTAGGACGAAAACAAAAACGGCGACAGGAACTCAGTCAAGGGATTACTAAAAAAAAAGGAGATGCAATTATGAACAACAACCAAAACATTAACGAAAACCTCAATCCTTCGGAAATTAAGACAACTTCCGGCTCAAGAGAATCTAGGTCAGATATTAATAAAATGAATGAATTAGAAGCAAATTTAAGGCAGTTTTGCGGAACAGAAAACTATTACAGACACACGCTTTCAAGGATGCTTTACACTGATGGCGTACAATATTTAGCAGAAAAAACTGGAGCTTACTGGCTCATTGATGCTGTAGCTTCTTACCAGAATAGCAATTTAAAAGAAAAATACCCTTTCCAAATATGGGAACTGAAAGTCAACAGCGATAAAAGCTGCATCATTACTATGATAGAAGATATCAGTTGTCCTGAAATAGTACATCAGGAAATAGAATACACTGACTTCCCGTTGGACTACATGAAGCTCTATTGCATCGACAATGTTCTGTTACTGCCAAGTGAATATTAAAAGGTTAATCAGCAATGAAAAGCATAATAAGTTATCCCGATAGAGGTTCCTGGGGCAGAAGAGAGTGGAGGGGAAACTGCTCCGGTTATCTCATTAAAGATATTATTTTACAGTTTAACCCTAATTATTTTGTAGATGTATGCGAAGGCAGCGGAACTTCCGGGGATGTTTGCCGAGAAATGGGAATCGAATACACCGGACTTGATTTGAATAAAGGTTTTGATTTTACCTTTGACTATGTTTTGAGCAATATTAAAAGACCTGCGGATATAGTATTCAGCCATCCTCCATATGCAGATATGATTAAATACTCAGATAACATCAGAGATACATCAAGATGCCCTTCAATTGAAGAGTTTCTTGAAAAGTCTCAAATGATGTTGCTGAACCAAAGAGAAGCTACCAGAGAAAACGGTTTCTATATGACACTTATCGGCGACCAGAAAGCTAACGGCGTATGCCGTTCATATCAGGCTGATTTTATCGGCATGATGCCCAAAAAGGAGCTTGTTAATGTTTGTATCAAAACTCAGCATAATTGCATGAGTGACTCAGTTAATTATTCCGGGAGTTTTATTCCTATCGTTCACGAATATCTGATTATCTGGAAAAGAAAATCTGAATCACTTTGGAATATCTGCTTTGATATTGCCGACGCATATAAAAGCAAAATCGCTTCCACATGGAGAAATTCCATCAGAATTGTTTTTTCTAAGTTCAATGGCAAAGCTACTCTTTCACAAATTTATGAAGAAATTGAAAAAGTTGCTGCTCATTTAATAAAAAACAACACCAACTGGAAGGCAAAAATAAGACAGGTTCTGCAAAGACACTTTATCAGTGTTGAACGAGGAGTCTGGTCGGCTATTTAACAAAGTAATAACTTATGCCTTACTACTCATTCTTTTGACAGAGTATTAAGGCAGTTATTATCACGATTGCCCTTTTGTTCTGAAGCATAAATACATATGCTTTGAACAAAACCCCAATATCCCACCCAGGGGCAAAAGGGAGGATGCCCTTTTAATCCCCTACAACTGTTGTCCTTGAGGTTTTTTGTTTGCAAGATTCATTTCATGCTCCCTTTTGCTCCCTTGTTGAATCTTCATCCTATCATCTGCCATTTTTGCTCGCCTTACTTGTTTCGAGCTTTGCCCTGCAAAAGGGACAGTCGTCCCTGCTCGCTTTTTCTCCGAACCGCCTCACCTGCGTGCATTCTGTACTCGTCTTGCTAAAGCTCCGCTTTTTGCTTACGGGCAAAAAAGAGGGAGGCCTCCCTCCTGGCTCTACACCTGCGTTTTAGGGCGAAAACAAAAACGGCGACAGGAACTCAGTCAAGGGATTAATAAAAAAAAGGAGATGCAACTATGAACAACAATCAAAACATTAACGAAAACCTCAATCCTTCGGAAATTAAGACAACTTCCGGCTCAAGAGAATCTAGGTCAGATATTAATAAAATGAATGAATTAGAAGCAAATTTAAGGCAGTTTTGCGGAACAGAAAACTATTACAGACACACGCTTTC
>JBAXXY010000296.1:0-2133 GCA_037127655.1 Lentisphaerota bacterium | reverse complement strand
GTTCTTATCAAGGTTTAAATCGCCTCCTGCAGAAGGAGTTAAAATGAAGGCCTCATTAACGAATTCTTTTAGGGCAAAGGAAGATTTATTCTTTTCATTCTTATATTTATCTAAGATGATTTCATGTTCGAATGCAGGAGAAGAATCCACAAAAGTCTTGGAGTCCGGAAAAACCTCTTCTATCTGCACCCGTTCAAAAAGTTCTCCCTTGAGCTGAATGAATTGTTTCATCGAATATACTCCTTTTGAATCAATATTAGTGGTATTTAACATCATTTGCATTGTATCTAAATAAATTGGGATTGCAAAGCTGCATCATTTATTTTATTATGCAGTTAACCATGTTAAACAATTTTGGTTATTAATTAAACAATCAAAGGAGAAAAGAGAATGACTTCCGCAACTGGAAACAAAAATTTCTACCTCGCATGGTTTATGCTTTTATTTTCATTTTTCATGCCGGCAATTCTGCTCAATACAGTAGGAGCCGTAATTTTGAACTTGGTAAATGAAATGCATGTTTCGATGGGCCCTGCGAGTTGGCTTGAAGCATTTAAAGACATGGCAATTTTGATAAGCGCTCTAATTTTGTCATCATTTTTGCCAAGTTTCGGCTATAAGAAATCGCTTATTGTCGGGATTATCCTTGAGCTCATTGGCTGCCTTATCATTGCCATGCATCCATCAATAATAACAGCCAGGATATTCTTTGTGTTCTGCGGGATTGGATTCGGGTTAATCAAACCTGCGGTTTATGCATCTGTCGGCTTGTTCTTTGATGATCCGAGCAAGCACGCTGGATTTGTTTCTCTCATGGAAGGCGTATTTATGGGCGGATGCCTTTTGGGAATGTGGATCTACTCTTTCTTTGTGGGACTTGGCACATGGACAACGGCTTTCTGGTGTTTTGCCATAATGTGCGTGGTAAATCTACTAGTGGTATTCTTTGTAAAACTCGATGAAAGTAAAATAGCCCACAAAATAACTTCTCCTGCCGATGAATTGAAAAAAGACATTAAAGGAATGGGCTCTCTTCTTCAGAAAGGAACTGTCTGGGTATTCATCGTCATGACTTTCTTTTATGTATTTATAGAACAGGGTATTACTACATGGCTTCCGACTTACAATAATCATGTATTGCATATTTCCGACGAACTTAGCCTTCAGGTGACAAGTCTTTTCCCAGCGGCTCTATGCATAGGCAGATTTGCAGGCGCAGCAGTTATGAAAAAAATCAAATGGGTTACACTCTTATTCTTCTCTATGATAGTAGCTTTCGTTATTCTGGTCATAGCAATATTTATGTCACAACATGTTAATGCATACGCTATAGCTCACAGAATTCTTGTGACAAACTGGGCAGAACTTCCTCTGGTAGCCTATCTCATTCCTCTGACAGGCATTCTTATTGCTCCGATCTATCCGACGCTGTGCTCCACAATCATTAGCGCTCAAAAACTTCGTATTCATAGCGCAATGGCAGGTTTGATCATGGTCTTTTCAGCTCTCGGCGGAACTACAGGCTCAAGAATAGTCGGTTCGCTCTTTGAAATTTTCGGAGGTCTGACTGCCATCAAGGCGCCGCTTATCCCAATTGTCATAATATTTATTCTCTTGATTCCGTATTACAAGATGGTCAATAAAGCTATCAAAAAGAGACAAGAAGAAGATACCGCAGAAATACAGGGACACTAATTTAAAAGTCAAAGATTTAAAAAACACACCCGGTTAAATAGGGGGTGTTTTTTTATCTGGGCCGACGCCTTTAATTGTCAAAGACTTCCAGAAAGCTATGATCGGTTTCAGCAAGGACATTAAGCCAAATCTATTGAATTCCAAAATGCCTTGCTTTGTGGCAAGTAAATAAAAGCAGTGTATTCCGTTTTCTTAAGCTTATTGGATTAGATCCGGTAAGTCAAAGGGAATATTTTGTCTGAATCTTAAAAAGATTAAGTTGAGTAAATCAAAAATTCTGTACTTCTGTGACAGATATCTCATGAACATAGTTCAAATCAATCCCTTATAACAAAAAAACTGGGATACCTAAAAGAAGTATCCCAGTAAATTTATGCGACTAAATTAATATACAAGAGACTGGATAGCATGAGGAGGAATAGAGAGCTGGGCTCCTTC
>JBAXXY010000295.1:0-2156 GCA_037127655.1 Lentisphaerota bacterium | reverse complement strand
CGATAATAGTACTGATAATACTGTAAAAACAGCAAAAGAACTTGCTAATACTATCGTTTATAAGAATCATAAGAATCTTGGCTATGGAGGAAATCAGAAAAAATGCTACGAACTTGCCTTAAAAAATGGCGCTGATATTGTCATTATGGTACATCCGGATTACCAGTACACCCCGAAACTTATCCCTGCTATAGCCGCCCTAATTGGCAATGAAGTATATGAGTGTGTACTTTGCTCAAGAATACTTGGTGGATATGCTCTAAAAGGGGGTATGCCTCTTTGGAGGTACCTATCCAATAGACTACTGACTTTTCTGGAAAACTTATTAACAGGAGCCAAACTCTCTGAATACCATACTGGATACAGAGGATATTCTAGAAAAGTACTTCAAACACTTTCTATATCCGAATTTTCTGATGACTTTATTTTTGACAATCAGATATTGTGCCAGATTCTATGGTTTGGGTGCCATATCGCAGAAATATCATGTCCTACAAAATATTTCCCGGAAGCCTCAAGTATTTCTTTTAAAAAATGTCTTAAATATGGATTGGAATGCCTCTTTACAGGTCTGAAATTCTGGCTTGCAAAACGCAAAATCATCAAAGGCATAATCTTTGATCCATCAAATAGAGATGTACTTAATAATAAATTATAAGTTATTATTAAGTTTAATTTTATGCAATATAGTAAGATACTGCTCTGAGATTACATCCACTGAAAAGCGGCTGACGCAGTCAGCTCTTACTATCCTGCTGTCTAAACTGCCAATCTTATTTACAGCTTCGATCATCTCTTCGGTATTATTAACTATAAAACCATTAATGCCATCTTTAACTACTTCAGGAACAGAACCTCTGCGAAAGCCGATAACAGGCACTCCACATGACATAGCTTCAGCCATGACAATCCCAAAAGGCTCTTCCCACTTGATAGGAAAAAGAAAAGCCTTGGCCCTCTGCAGATAATAAAGCTTCAGTTCATCATTCACCGGCCCTACATACATGATAAGTGGATTTGTCAGATAAGGTTTTACTTTTTCATTAAAATACTCATCATGACCGGGCTGGATGTTACCGGCTATAATCAACTTGTTATTTGTGGCTATAGCTGTCAGTATTGCCTCATGTGTACCTTTTATATCTTCAATTCTTCCTAGAAACATCAGATGTTCTTTTGGCAAAGATTCATCAGGCACAAAGTAATCAGTTAATGTGAAATTATATGTAGTTGTAAACTTATTTTTGAATAGTTTGAGATGGTTCAACATCTTATTAGATATCGCAGTAAAAGAAATATTCCTCCCACCGACAAAACTAGCTAAAGATGTTGATTTATGGCTAATCTTACGCTGGTATGTCATTAGAACCTTAGCTCTAAGAAATATGAGGCTTGGATATAAATACATCAGGCGGGAAAAACTGTGAATCACATCTGGCTTGACCTGTTTTGCCACTTCGTAGAGTTTCCACGCATTTCTCCAGACATTCCTGAAGCCTCTTGATTCCAATGCTTCCCATTTGTATATCGCGGATGCATCTTTTGCAGATGACTCAGGATTTGCCAGAAGATAAACTTCATGGCCTTTCTTACGATACGCTGTAACTAAGGCGTCAACAATTCTCTCAATACCTCCGTAATTTGTCGGCGGCACAGGTATCTCAGGATCTACAGGAATGAGTATTTTCATTTACAGCTACTCTTTAAGAAGTTTGAACAAGGCATTGTAATAACTTACATGAGTGAAGTTTGCCCCCCATCTTGAAACATCGTAAAAACCACACAGCCAAAAATCATAGGTCCTCAGGAATTTATTAATAAGGTAGAAATCACCCTTATCCGCCTCTCCATTGAATGCCACTTCGCAATAAATATATTTTACTTTTCTTTCCTTAAGTAGATTTATAGATCCTTTAAGAACTTCTAAATCAAACCCTTCAGTGTCAATTTTTATTATATCTATCTTATCTATTCTCAATGAAGCGGCCACACAATCTCTTGTTTTAACCTGAATTAGTTCTTTTCTTGAAGATTCGAACTTAGAGAAGACTTCTTTCTTAAGAGAGTTATATCCAGACTCATTAGAAAGATTAATTTCCAAAAACTTTTCTTCTGATCCAAGCGCAAAATTAGAACAGGCTACATTAGATAATTCC
>JBAXXY010000294.1:0-2158 GCA_037127655.1 Lentisphaerota bacterium | reverse complement strand
ATATTAAAGCTTGAGATCTAATTATATAGATTAAAAATCAATTCAGTCTATAAGATGAACCTAAAAATAAAAAAGGAGATATATGAAAATCCTCAAAATTTCATTACTAGGACTAGCGTTTTTTATGGCAATAGCCACTGGTATTTTTGCTGATAGTACAGTTACTGTCTCAATATCAAATCCAAATTCAAACTATGCTAGCATTACTACAAACATTAATAACAATACTGGTCAGCCAATTTCATCCATCCAGCTATCTATTAACGAGAACTATGTTTTAACTTCAAATCCGGGACAGATTTCGTGGTCAGGTTTAAACAATTATGTCATTGCTAACGGCCAGTGCGTTTTAAACTTTACATTTTCTCCATCGCTTGAATCTGGTTCTGCACCAGTTACACTAAGCGGTGGTATTGATGCAAATAATTCTACACTAAGTGTATCTGATATTACTACTGGGTATAATAATCCTCCTGTTGTAACTCCACCTCAACCTATTTCAAGTGCATACACACTAGGTGGATGGGTTCAAACATGGACAGATGCAGTGCCTTCAGATTACAGCTTATGTATTTATGGGATGTGCACTGACTTGGTTAATATGAAATCTGGCCTAAACAACACTGGCACTTACTGTGCTTGGACTTCTTCCATCGGGAATAATCCGGATAAAGCTACTATTATGTTTACTGCAGGTGGAGAAAATGCCCAACCAGTCTCCGGTTGGCCTGCTCAAGCCAACATCACCAGTTTCCTCTCCAACTTAAACACTTCAAATACAAAATGGAAAGGAGTTGATTTTGATGATGAATGCAGCATGGATCAAACAAATTTACCAACTCTGATTAATAATTTACATACTTCAGGATACCAGACAAATTATACATTTCTTGGAGGATCTCAATTTGTTGATTCAAACATTCCAACACAAGATTACTTGAGCAAATTGGACTCAATGGGCTGTGACAGATTTATACTAATGATGTATGGAGATGCAATGTGGGATAATGCAACTATAGGCCAATATTTAGATGCTGCTGTACAAAAGGTATACCGTGGCGGCGCTATTCCTTACAATAAAATATATGTTGGAGTAACTTCAAAGGGATTCACTATTGGTTCTGGTAGTAATTTGGAATTGTTTATAAATGAGATTACTAAATATAAATTAGGTGGTCTAATGGTATGGCCAGGCAGTGGCTATCTGACAACAGACCAATTAAATTACATCGCTGCTAACATGAAATAGAAATCCTAACATAAAACAGTAATAGCAGGCTTTTATCTGACCCGGAGCAATCCGGGTTGTTTCCATTTACTATGAAAATTACAGTTGTTCAAAATGGCTCATTTTTATAGGGTAAATCAAAGGAAATATTCTTCTCAGAATCAGTTAAAAACGCTCTCGTGTACTACTGGGTTGATACTCAATTTTAGAATAAAAAAAGAGAGTAAATTTACTTAGTTCGCTATTCTTGAAGTTGACATTTATCTTTATTTTTTGCTTCAGGAAATAAGAGAAAAATAGCCCGTCATTTGGGCTACGAAAATCTCTCAAAAACACCCCTTTTTTGGTATAGCAAGAGAGATGTACTGCTGAAAATGAGGCTAAAGTGTTTGAGCGGAAACATCGGTTAAAACTTTAAAAAAGAGAGAATAGTTAATTCCGTGCAATTAGAGCGATGTTTTTCTTTGCCCATATCTGAACATGGACAAGGAAGAAAAAATGCAAAAGAGTGGCTTCTGTGAGGTCTGTTTTTTTTGAAAAGATTGAAAAAACATACCTGTTAGGTTATTGTTATAACAATAAAGTGAGTTCAAAAACATTGTTTTAAGATGGTGCCATTTGGTACCATTTTAGCAATTTGAAGTACCAAAAAGTACCGTTTAATAAGGATTATATTGTTTACTAAAGGCCAGCCAAATTCGATATTATTGAGTGTATATATCTTAATTTGCGATGATTTTGAATAAGAACTCGGAATATGGAAGATAGACCCCGCCTCCACCACCTTTTAGCCTCAAAATAAACAGCATCATATCTTCAATTTATATGCTTTGGCAAGCCTATATTCAATACGAAGTTATCACAAAGCCATAGCCTATGAAAATGATTTATCTTATTTATGATTAAATAGATATTCTTATTATATTATCT
>JBAXXY010000293.1:0-2158 GCA_037127655.1 Lentisphaerota bacterium | reverse complement strand
TTATTATATATCGAGTAACCTTTATGCCCCACTTGTTGATGAAGAGCCAAAAACTACTCTATTTATTCCTTTTACTTCACTAACTATCCTGCTTGATATCTTTTCTAGTAACTCAAAAGGTAATTTTACCCAATCAGCTGTCATCCCATCGGTGCTTTCAACCACTCTGAGGGATATTACTTTTTCATAAGTTCTTTCATCGCCCATTACTCCGACTGTTCTTACAGGCAGAAGTACAGCGAAAGATTGCCAGACTTTATAGTACATATTAGCAGATTTCATTTCATCCATTAAAATCTGATCAGCCTCTCTAAGAATATCCAAATACTCTTTAGTTATAGGCCCTAAGATCCTTACTGCTAATCCTGGGCCTGGAAATGGTTGTCGCATTACGACTTCTTCAAGCATTCCTAACTCAAATCCTAGTTTTCTAACTTCATCTTTGAAAAGACATCTTAATGGCTCAAGAAGAGTTAAATTCATTATTTCTGGCAACCCGCCAACATTATGATGGCTTTTGATCATAGAACTTGGATTTCCAGAAATTGAAACGCTTTCTATAACATCAGGATAAGTTGTGCCCTGAGCAAGAAATTTAGTATTGGGAAAATTTTTAGCTGATTCATCAAAAACATTTATAAATTCATGTCCGATTATTTTTCGCTTTGTTTCAGGATCTTCTATTCCTTTAAGCTTTGCGAGAAATGCCTCTTCAGCATCTATACAGTCTAGATTGAGATTAAAATTCTTAGTGTACATTTTTTTGATTCTTTCAGCTTCATTTTTTCGCAAAAGGCCATTATTTACAAAAATACATTTGAGTTGTTTTCCAATTGCCTTATTTATTAGTACTGCAGTTACTGAAGAATCTACTCCGCCGCTCAAAGCTAGAATCACACTATCAGTTTTGACAGTTTCTTTTATTGAAGTTATTGCATGATTTATATAAAAGCTCATTGTCCAATCTTGTTTAGCACCACAAATATTAACACAAAAATTAGTAAGGATAATAAATCCGTTTTCAGTATGAACTACTTCAGGATGGAATTGGAGTCCGTATAATCTTTTGCCGGCATTGATTATCGCTGCAAATTCTGTATTATGAGTGACTCCTATAGTTGAAAAACCTTTAGGTAAAATATCTACTTTGTCTCCATGGCTCATCCAAACATTGAAATTATCCTTCGAGATATTTTGAAATATTTGTGAAATATCATTGGAAACTGTTAATTGAGTTTTTCCATATTCTCGTGTCTTGCTTTTAGTTACTTTTCCTCCGAATATTTAAACCATTAATTGGAGACCATAACATATTCCTAGGACTGGATCCTAATTCAAAAACTTCTTTAGCACAGGCAGGTGAATCTATTTCTGTAACGCTTGCAGGTCCTCCGCTTAGAATTATACCTATTGGCTTATCTTTGCTAATTTCATCTATAGGAGTGAAGAAAGGGATTATTTTGCTAAAAATATTTAATTCTCTAATTCTTCTTGCTATTAGTTGGCTGTACTGAGAACCAAAATCTAATATTAAAATTATTTGATTTTTATTTACGGTCATAGAATCGTCTTAGTTTTTGATTTTTTTATTATTGTAAACTGCCCGCATCTTGGGCAAATAGTGGTTGTTTCTCTTGGCTTTACCAAGAAAGCGTATCTGCATTCATCGCATATACAAAGCTTGCCTTGAGAAAGAGACCAATCTCTAATATCTGTTCTCCAAGTCTCTCTAGCCCAGAGTATAGTGAGATAAATAATCCAAATTAACAGATAAATAAAAAAAGCAGTGGCAAAAGAAACATGGAACATTTTAAAACCTTATTATTCTTTTTTAAACAATGATGCCCATTCAATTTTTATGATAAGAACATTGTCTTTATATTTATTGAAAATATCATTTGGCAATTCTTGTGCTGTTAAATTATTCAGTGCTATTGAGTCAAGTTCAGGAGAACCAGAGCTTTCAATAATTTTGCCAGATAATAAAAGTAATTTATTGTTAGGTATATAAAGTTCTATGATAGTGCTTCTATCAGCTTTTACTTTTTTAACTAGTGAGTTGTTTTCCCCTAAACCATAAATATTTATTGGAATATTTAAGCCTGTGTAAAGTTCAGAAACATTAGGATATTGTGTATTTAGCTGACAAATATGGTAG
>JBAXXY010000292.1:0-2178 GCA_037127655.1 Lentisphaerota bacterium | reverse complement strand
CGTGTGAAACTTAAGAGACTTTATCCGACTTTAGAGGTTTGACATGACACTAGGATGTTCGAGCAAAACTGCTTTGACTATAATGGCTAAAAGCAAGAACTGCTCTTACATCTCTTCCTACACAAAATCTGACAAAAAGGATGAAGTCATTTACTGCTTCAATGGGAATAATATCTTAGAATTATCAACTAGCACTGAAAAAATAACTACAGATTTATATTCGTGGAAAAATTTTATTTATCGCATATCTCTAATAATAGAAGTTGCTAAAGATACTAAAGTTAAAGGTCTATTTACCAAATTAAAGAATCGGCTTACAGAAAAATTTGGTCCACCGACTAATTACGACGATAAGTTATATTATTGGAAAGATGGAGCAAAAGTATGCCTCTCGCTATTATTGCATGATGATGGAAGAAAATTTCTTGTAGTTGATGCGTATAATGAGAAAATGTTAGATTATATAAATAAAGTGCATCCAGTTTCAAAAGAAACGATAAAGCTATAACATTGCGGAACCTTGAATTATCCATATGACTAAGGCAAGCATTATGACGCATCTTGTAATTTGCTTAATAATGTTACTGGGAATATTTAACTTAGGCTTAACTGATAATTAACCTTTACTTTGTATTTTTCAAAAGTCTGGCTTACATTCATATGGGTTTAAAAAATCATTAATCACATTTTGAGCCACTCAACAATTATACTTCAATGCTCTATTATAAAAAAATACTTAATCGCTTTTCCATCAAAGAACTAGCTCCGCATATTACGGGAATATTGCTTATATTCCTTTGCATAACTCATCTGATTGATGCAGTTCTTCTTTATAGTGGATTTGATTCTTTGTTCTTACAGTTAAGAAGCAACTATGATCATATTAGGTATGTTAGAATGGCGATAAGTCTCGATGTTATTATAGGACTTATTGATTTAGTACTTGGAATAAAGATTTATCGCAAAAGCAAAAAATCTATGCTGATTGCTATACTCCTAATTTTTCTCATTTTCATCAGGTGTATATTTTTTAGGGCAATGCATTGGTTTATCATTCTTGATATTGTTTTCCTAATCATGCTCTTTTTATCTTTGAAATTTCATGTCATCGGAAACATTCGTCACTTGAATAAGCTCAAGCATCTCGTTGCTTGGCTTTCTGTAATACTGACTCTGTTTTTCGGAATTTTTGGAAGTTATATGCTCAGGCAACAATTCAGCAACCTCAACACAGTAGTAGATGCTATTTACTTTACTATTACAACCTACACTACTGTAAGCTATGGTGATATTTTGCCTGTTACCCAAGATGCCAAGATATTTACAATGTTAATGATTATTATTGGTTTAGGGTCATTGATGGCCACTTTCACTATCATCGTTATTCCTATGGCTCAAAATAAACTTAAAGGAATCTTCAATATCATGGAAAAAATGGCAAATATGAAAGATCATGTAATTATCTGTGGTTATACCAAACTTTCCAAGGCTATCATAACCACTCTCAACAGGAATAGCATTTCTTATTTAGTAATAGAAAAAAATGAAGAAAAAGCTAAAGAACTTGAAAAAATAAATGCCACTTTCATAATAGGCGATCATTCAATGAAAGACGCTCTAAACAATGCAAATATGAAGCATTCCAAAATGGTAATGTGTGTATTTGAAAATGATGCTGAAAACATTTTAGCCATAATGACAATTAAAAAAATTCTTTCCAATTATGAATGGGGCAAGAGCATAAGGATTCTTACTAGCATTGAAAATGATGATAATTTCGAGCTATGCAAAAGCATAGGAGTAGATAAAATAGTATCTCCTGTCTCTGTAGTCGCCAATTCTTTGCTTGACGGAGCTATTTAAGCACCTTGTAGAGAACTTTCATATCATAAATAAACCCCAAATATAGGATAATCCAAGCTGTTAAAAACCTAGACGCTTCTGTGATGAATAAGGCAATTGATGCTATCCCTTTTCATATTTGGTTCCTTTGTTTATATTATTTAGTAGCTCTCCACTATCAAGGATACATAGCAAAAACAATGCCAATCTGTAGAACAAGAGTAATTTGAATTTAAAACAGGTTTAAATAAAAAGAGAAGGTACAAAAATCTTAGAAAGTAGGCTGTTTAAGGAATTTTGTGTAAATGGTCTTTTGTCTTCTGTATTTTTTATGAA
>JBAXXY010000291.1:0-2187 GCA_037127655.1 Lentisphaerota bacterium | reverse complement strand
GGGTATATGGCGACAGGCTGGATTGCGATGGGGGTTTATATCCTCTCAGGAATAGGCATGATAGTTTTTGGATATATCGCAGACAGAACTAATAAACGCAAGTGTCTTGCAATTGCATCTTTTTTGCTGGCAGGGCTTTTTTTGTTTCTCAGCACCATTTTCTTTGGTGACACCGGTGACTTGATATTGATAGCTTTGGCTATGGTATTTGTTCTGAGTATAGTCGGGCCCCTTTGGGGATACATGACAACATTTGTGAAAGAACGTCAGGCTGCTATTGGTATAGCGTTTGTCAATTCAGTAGGGAATATAGGAGGTTTTGCCGGACCCCTTATGATAGGTTTTCTAATGAATAGTTTTTCCAGTAGCATCGAAATAAGCTGGATATTTGTATCAATTATTTTGGTTATTGGAGGGATTGTTCTGGGAACAATCCATTCTGGCAGAAGTCCGAACGCTTCGTAGAGCCTGACTCAAAAGATGAACTGCTTCCCTTTTACAGATATTTTACTTTACAATTCTAAATTACTTCATGATTAGCTCATTTAAGCTGAACAGTTTTCCTACGATAACACCTTAGATAATCGCTTCCAGATATAAGTCTGTTGAGGTTTTAAAGAGAGGATGTTTATAAAATGCGATACAATAAGAACTATCTGGGATATGATAGTTAACTATTCTTGAAAGATAATCCACTTCTGTTGCTTCTGATTTAACAAGTTCTTCTTCCTCATATTCACTGATTGAATTATCATCATCAATGACATCAGGAACATTGTCGCCGTTATTTGAGTAAAAAGCCCAACTTTTTGTATCAGGATTTAATATTCCACTATGAGACAAGGCGGTATTATTCCCCATAGAATCATATCCTTCAACCTCATGGGACTGCATTCCTATCCACGAAGTAACACCGAAATTAGCATCGGAATAGGAAGGACTATTTATTGGTTCAGGTGTTGAGTCAAGTACAATTGATAAGTCAGTAGCATCGTTCATATTGGCGTTTAACCCGATATAATAGGTCTGTCCTGTCACTATTACACTGCAGTTTATCCTCCCTCCAAAAGCGGCATCGCCGTTTATTGTCAAAATAAAACTGTTATTTGAAGTATCGATATTTGAATAGAATTTAGCCATTGAAGTAGAGAGAGAAAGAGCGTTTGCAATTGTTGCTGTTCCTCGGTAAGTCTGCTCTCCTGTATTTGTAATATCACCGCCTAGAGAACTGCTTCCTGATACTGAAAGATTCCCATCCAATGTGAGCGTAACATTTTCACCAAGCAATAGATTATTATCTACAGTCAGGCTTTCTTCACATGTCTTGGAACTATTCTCCCCTGAAAGAGACAAATTGAAATATCCTACATCAAATATGCCCTGTGAGTTGGGCTTTATGTATTCAAATGCACTGCCGGAACCTGAAACAATCTTGCCGCTTCCGGCAATATCAGCATCTGCCGTGACTACACCTCGGTTAAACATTGTACCGTTAATAGTCAGGTCGTTTCCGCTTCCCCATTCGATAATGTCAAGGTTTATCCCGTCTGCCACAGTCAGGCTTGCACCATCTTCTATCGTGGTCTTGCACAGCGTAAGGTCATCAGTAATTGAGACATTATGCCCTGATTTAATGGTTACTTTATGGCAGTTATAGGCGCTTGGCGCTTCTGAAGCGGTTGTCCAGGTAGCTCCTTTATCAGTAGAAAACTCCCAGTTAACTGGGGTATTCCAGTCCCACGGTGAAGAAGCATCAAGCGATATATTGGTTTTGGTCTGGTATTCGTATGAGGCGATAAGGAATGACCTGTAAACATCCAAAACTCCGCCTGTTTTAACCAGATTGGTAAGATTTGTGCCGCTAGTGTTTACCCCGTTCAATATGGAATCTTTGACTTCTAGGTAGGTAAGTTCAGGATTCTTCGACCATATAAGCGAAGCAGCTCCTGCTACAAGAGGTGCTGCCATAGAAGTCCCATCCATGTAGCCATAATCTGAACCATAAATATCATTTGGAACTGTGCTGAGGATTCCTACTCCAGGAGCGCCGATATCAACACTTTTTATTCCATAGTTTGAAAAAGCAGCCAGGTTATTTGCGCTGCCATATGCTCCTGTCGCGGCGACTGCTATGATATTATCAAAATCAAAACTGGATGGATATCTAGGATAAATATCGTTATTCGA
>JBAXXY010000290.1:0-2189 GCA_037127655.1 Lentisphaerota bacterium | reverse complement strand
CCATTATAGCATATATCGTATATTATAAAGAGCATTATAAGAATAAATTATTTATCCGAGTTATACCATTCAAAAAAGCACCCTTTAACTATTTCCCCTAAATCTGAAAAATTAGTAATTCCTTTACGGGCATATTTCTGCTTGAAATCATTAATAAAATCTTCTTTTAAAAAGTCATTAAAAGAATTATTTCTACAGTATTCGTAAAATTCACGAAGATATTTGGAATATTTCTCATTGTATTCCAATTCTTTTTTGATTGCAGCAACTTTGGACTGCCTTACTTTTTCTTCTTTATCAAAAAACTCTTCTGCCTCATTTTTCTTTTTTTCATTTTGGATTTTCAGCTCTGATTCAAGTATGCTTTTTAGTTGTTTTTGATGCTTTACATTCTCGCGAATCAAACCTCCGAAATCTCCTTTACCAAGGGATTCACTTTTAAGTTTCATCACTACTTTTTCGACTATTCCCCTGCCCTCTTCTTCTATAAACTTTTCAGGATCCCCAACGAATCCTAGTTTTATAAGCTCTTTAGCCAATTCAGAATAGTTGGTATTAACTTTCTTTGATGTCTGTTGGGATTTTAAAGCAATTTGATATAATTCATAATTCCTTTCAGCTTGCGATCGTATGCTCGTGTCAATGAAGCTATGTATCATTGGAGGTTCAATTTTATCTGTATTGATGCTTTCTAGATTGAGTTTTAGCGGATTTATATAATGCTGAATTGCCTCTTTAGATATCTCTTTTAATAGCTCATGGTAATCTCCGTTCCAGCCCAACTTATTGAGTTCAATTTCGAGAGAAGACTTCTCTTGTAGGATTTCCTTGAAATCAATTTGTTTTACCGTTGCTGCTATTGCTTCTTCATAGTCTGAAAAATCTTTTTTCTGCTTGAATATCTCAAATTCAATTTCGGTGACTTTATTACCTGTTTTAATCTCTCTATAATCAAAATAAATTTCGCAGAATTCTCTAAGTTCCTGTTTGGCAGGCTCTATGATTCTAGATTTAAAATTTTTATATTCGGAATACTTATCTTCTATGCCGAACATTTTTTTCAGGTCATCAATTTTTACACGATATTTGCCTTTATAGGCATGCATTTTCAGCAACTCGAATATCCTCATGGAATATTCTGATTTGAGATATTTAATATTTTCGATATGATATTGAGTAAAGTTTTTCTGCAAATCGTTTATGAACGGCTTCATGCGATTATTGATATTTACAGATAAAAGTCCACGGTCATATAATCCTTCAGTGAACATTGCAAAAATTAAAAGTTTTTCGCCTTCATTAGATGGGTTTTTGACTGTAACACTATTTTCAACAATCTTTCTTACTGCTGGTTCTAAATATTTAAGACTATTGCGTTTAACTCCAACTATATCTCTTAATTCATTAGAAGATATTTCTATTCTGCATCCATCGGCAGCCCATACATCATCCTGGCATTTCAGCACTGATGCAATCATTATTTTTTTGGCAAGATAATTAGTTTCATATATAGCTTCAATCATGCTATTACACTGCCGTACAATTTTTTTGCTTTTTGCTTTAGCCATAAATAACTATTCGTACTTTTTGCTTAAAATTTTAATTTTATCGTACCCATATGATAATAAAGTTCCGTACACCTAGATATTCTTTTTGTTATAAATTGCAGGCAGTAGGTAAGCTTTTCCTAATTAGTCTTCTTGTTTTTATTAATTTATTCAAATTTTTATTATGTTGCTATTTTGTAGCTATCAGATATAAGACATTATTTATTATTACTTTATGTATCTGCATATTTGTCTATTTACTGATATTTATCCTATTTACCGATTATTCTAAGTGTGTTCATATACATTGTCAAGTGTAAATCATTGCTTTTATGTAGCTATATGTTGCTATTTTGTAGCCGTACATTGCTATTTTGTAGCTAAGTGTTGCTATTTTGTAGCTGAATGTTGCTTTTATGTAGCCGCAGAGTTGCTTTTATGTAGCTAGCTATTGCTAATTTGTAGCTGAGTTGAGTACGCGCGCGTTAAAAGTAAAAGAAGAAAATAAATATAAATAATAATAGTAACAAAAATATTACTATTTTTTAAAAGATTGAAAGATAAATCTTTTAGGATTCAGGTGAAAGATATACTGAATATAAAATACTAAATAGTATGTATATTATACATATACTATTTAGT
>JBAXXY010000289.1:0-2213 GCA_037127655.1 Lentisphaerota bacterium | reverse complement strand
GGTTATTCGTGTCCGCTCCAACACATTGTTGCAATAAATAAAACTAAGATTGTTTTCTTGAAATGGAGGGACATGCTTCGTCATGTCCGTTAATTTGTGGTTCCGGCAAAGCGGAACCCTCCAGCAAGTTGTCATCAAATAAGCAACTTGGGCTAAGACATTTTATAAACATAACCTTAGAAATTGCTATTCAGTCAGCAGACAAATTAAGATTTTTGAATCGCTACCTCTTCAAATACAGCATAGCACATCCTCTTGCATCGGAAAGAGCCTGGTGATGCTGTAACTCAATTCCCATGCGGTGGCAGCAACAGTCGAGTCTTGCAGGAGAAAAACCTTTTGAACGATAAATTTTGCAAGCACATTCCCAGCTAGGCTTAAGATTCAGTTCGGAATAATCCAGACCATAATGATTCATCGTCGCAAGGAGGACGCCTCTGTCAAAAGATTCGTTATGGGCGACCAATATCTTACCTGCCAGACGCTTTCTAATTTCAGGATATATACCAAAAAAATGAGGCATATTCTTTGTATGCTCAGGAGTTATCCCATGAACTTCAATGTGCTTTCTATACCAATACTCATTTCCTGGAGGCTGAATTAAGGAATAATACTCATCAACAATACGACCATCCAGAACAGTAACAATAGCTACGGCACAGGCTGAATGTCTGTGTCCCGTTGCCGTTTCAAAATCTATAGCTGCAAAATTCATTCTATTATCCCTTTAGTATTCAGGCATTGCCCGTTTTTCAATAATGGAGGGACATGCTTCGTCATGTCCGTTAAGAGCGGTTTCGACAAAGCGAAACCCTCCCCACCAAGATACATAATACCTTTCAAAACCTCTGCGCCTGAACCTTCCCATGTATGAAAGGCAAGTTCATCGATATATTCCTCATTCATATCAGGATAGATTTTTCTGAATGCTTTCATATAAGCATCTGTAGGTGACCTGTCCCTTTTAGAATGCTTTTTACTTATTTCCATTTCTTCCTCCATTATAGATTTGTTTCAGGGAATTTAATTTCAGGATGAGACCTTGAACTTGAAAGCATAAGATTCTCGAGTTCCTCTACACAAGTTTCTATGCTATCCAAATTCTTTTCCTCCAAACTGAATTTGAGAGTATCAATCCAACTGAGAGCTTCTTCTGATATATTTTGGGACAGTTTTTCAAATACGGTAAGATTGTAGAAATGGTGCATTGCCAGGTAAAGTTTGCTGAAGTCTATTCCTCTCTCAGGTGAATTTAAGAAATCATTGAATTCAATAATCCACTCAAGACAACCTCTAATGCTTTTTGAGGAATGGAAAGCAGCCATTTTTATGAACCTTTCGGTAGCATCAGGGTAATACTTACTAAAAGCCGTATTGGCACTTTTCCTAATAGTTTTTTCGTCTTGTAAATGATCTATGATTTTGATCAGCTTTTCCTTGGATACTTTCTCTTCCATAAATCCTCCTAAAAATTGTTATAGAGGAAATATTAGAACAGGCAGAAGGACATAGAGTGTTCTTGTTATATTTGACGAAGCAAATAAAGTAAAAACTAATCGATCATATTTTCTGCCAGGCGGCATGTTTGACTATTAAACCCATTTCATTCCATTTTTTTTCGAAGTCAGTTTTGATACCGATCACATCGGAAATGAGCGAATCATCGCGTTTGAAAAAATCAGCTTTCCCCAGGACATCAAGCGCATGCTCAAAATAAGGGTTATCATCTGTGGAAAAGTGAAAAATTCCGCCCTTTTTTAATTTTAAGGCAAGCCTGGCTACAAATTCAGAGCTTATAAGTCTAAAGGCTTTGTGCTTTTCCTTCGGCCAAGGGTCAGGGCAAAGAATGTGAAACCTGTAAACAGATTCATCTTCGATACATTGATTTAAGAGATGCCAGACCTCAAATTTTAAAAAACGGCAATTAGTTAAGCCAATCCGGCTATTTCTTTTGGATAATTTTCTAAGCCGACCAATCATTACATCCGTAGAGATAATTATCCTGTCAGGATATTGCCTGGCCAATTCTGTGGAAAAAGTTCCTTTGCCGCATCCTAAGTCAAACTCAAGCAGTTTATCTTTAGGAAACTCAACTTTCCTGAGTTCGGTATTCAATATTTCGATATTTTGGTCTTCAGTTTTCATTTTCTTTAACTTACAGATGTCTTTCATGTATATTGAAGTCTTGACACACTAGGCTCAATCAAATATAC
>JBAXXY010000288.1:0-2226 GCA_037127655.1 Lentisphaerota bacterium | reverse complement strand
GTGAATTGCTCTACCATCTGAGCTACATTGGCATTAGATCATATGTTATTAGTAATAAGATATTTATGCAACTAGCTAATTAATCTTTATTTTCTATTATTACTAAACTATTTGCTTCTTTTATGAGTCCAAAGTATAGTATTAGTAAAGTAGTAATAGTACTAAACCTTTCCAACACTATACCGTTATATTTTCAATGAAAATTTCACTTTCAAATTCTAAAGAACTTCATAAGTTAATCAAGAATAAGGAAAATAAAACTTATACAGACAAGAATTTTCCTTATCTGGCATTAATGAATCAGTCTAGAGGCGAACCTACTTGGTATTTTATGAAGAAGGTGAATGGCAAGCTGTATTCAGAAAGTTTGCTGTACTAACCCTTCAAGAAGCATATTTAAAAGTTCAAGAGACACTTCAAGCTTTAAATAATGGACTAAATCCTAAACTAGAGAAGCTAAAAAAATTAAATGCTTTAGCCATAGCAGATACACAGTTAATAACATTCAGAGAAATCACACAAAAATATTTTACTTTTGCAAATTTAAAAGATGATAGATGCAGCAAGTTATTAGTAAAAAATTACCTTTACCCTTTGAATGGATTAACCCTACAGCAAATCAACAAACCAACAATTATGAACATTTTGTGCCCAATATTAGCTTCTGGGAAAAAAAGTACCTATAATAGAACTAAAGCTGTGCTAAGTGCCATTATAAATTTTGGAATTAAAAAACTTGATATTGATGCAAAAAATCACTGCCATATCCTCTCCAAAGCAAAAGTTGATCCAAATGATAGAGTATTATCACAGACAGAAGTTGATAAATATTTACTAACTGCAATGCAGTGGAGTAAGAACTATAACGATTCACGGTTTGGTGTATTTTTTCTATTATTATATTATACAGGCACTAGGAGTGGAGAGCTCAAAAAACTTAAATGGACTGATATATCTGAATCTGGTACAAATAATGCTTTTATGACAGTACAGTCAGAAAACAGTAAATCAGGATACAAAGTAACTAAACCCATCATTCCTAATGTTCTTTTTCGTCTGAAGCTACTAAAAGATAAATGCAATAAAGATAATCCTTATGTTTTTCATGGAAGACATAAGCAATATTTACAAGATTTCCGTAAACCATGGAGACGATTTTTAATTGCTGCAGATTTACCTTTTGATATAACCCCTCATTGCCTTAAACACACATTCGCAACACGCT
The DNA here is from genome assembly GCA_037127655.1 of Lentisphaerota bacterium. Classification (GTDB taxonomy): domain Bacteria; phylum Verrucomicrobiota; class Lentisphaeria; order Victivallales; family GWF2-38-69; genus GWF2-38-69. The sequence goes on along the minus strand of JBAXXY010000288.1, from coordinate 1,001 downwards.
TGATGGACGCTGGAGAGCCATTAAAAGTTATAGCTTCCTTTACTGGCAATAGGGACTTTTCAACATTATACAAGTACTATTTGACAGTTTCTACTAAGTCGCAAAATAAAGCATTACATTCACTTAATGAATATGATAAGCAAGATCGACCCCAAGAAGTTCAACGAATATTTGATACTAACAATGAATTAGACACGATACATCAAGAAATTATCAGAAACACTAAATCCATGGTAGAAATGCTTACTCAAAAATCCCAAGGTGGTGAAATATTCCCCCCATTTGAATAACCTTACGGAAGATAAGATATCCAAATTTATCTCTAAAGAACCATTGAAAGTAAAAAATATTCCTATCGTAAATAACTAGGGCAGTAAAAGCTCTCTACTTGCGAATCTAAATAGAAAATACTAGAAATTCCAATGAGCATTATTGGACTACCCATAGTAGAAATTTTGTTCTAAAAGAAATTCTTTTGGAATCTATTATGTTTTTAACCACCCTTCTCAGCAGTGTATTCCATTTCCTCACTTCCCAGTTCTAAAAGCTTCTCATTTAGGGTGTTTAGGTATTTTTGTGTTTTTAGTTTTTTCCCTTCTGTATTTTATAGTTTAGGTAAAAACATCAAAACAAGATACTTTAAATGTAAACCCAGGGCTGTTTAAGTAATTTTGTGTAAATGGTCTTTTTCCTTCTGTGTTTTTTATGAACTGAAGGAAAAGTAATGATTCGTCATTACCTTTCTGATCGTGAAAAACCTTATATTGTAGAAGGAATTTCAATCTATAAGCAGAAGGGATAGCAAAATACAATCCAACCACACTCATTATGGATTATCTGTAATTTCCGTCCTAGAGTACATTCTGTGCAGAATAATGGCATCCTATGAGATATTTATTTGATGGTAATGCTATTGAAGGAATAATAGTAAATTTGGCAGTAATTATTATTATGGTAGTTATTTTTATTCGATAAATAATTGTTTATTATTTGAGTTATTT
>JBAXXY010000287.1:0-2346 GCA_037127655.1 Lentisphaerota bacterium | reverse complement strand
ACTCAGTAGATGGGGATGTATTGAACAAGATGTTCACAGCATTCGGAACAGTATTGTCAGCCAAAGTAATCACAGATGCCATGAGCGGAAGATCAAAAGGCTTTGGTTTTGTTGAGATGGCTAATGCTGAAGATGCTCAAAAAGCAATCAAAGATTTAGATCAAACAGAAAATGATGGCAGAAAGATTGTTGTAAATCTTGCTAAGCCAAAAGAAGATAAACCTCGCAGAGAAGGCGGCTTCCGCAGGGAAGGCGGTTCTGCACCTCGTAGAGAGGGCGGATATGCTCCACGCAGAGAAGGTGGATACTCTTCCCGCAGAGACTAAGCTTTAGTTTCAGATACGATAAAGCAGTGTGAACTTAGGTTTGCACTGCTTTTTTATTGTAGTTTTTTGGAAAAATTTCATGCAGAATTGTCAGGAAAAACTTATTATTTCTGCATTTCTAGCAGTTTTTTAACCAAAAACTATTAGACTTTTTAAAAACAAAATTGAGAAAAATAAACACATAAGGAGATGTCATGAACGACAAGGTCTCAAAAAAAGAAATCGCTTCCTATGTCGGATATGGAGTAGGAGAATGCATAAGTTTTGGTTTGGCTGGCAGTTTTACTTTGATCTTCTATACGGATGTATTCGGTATTTCTGCTGTTTCTGCAAGTTTGATATTCTTGTTGGCCAGAGCTTGGGATGCGGTAATTGACCCTATAGTAGCAAGCGTTATGGATACGATCCACTCTCCGATCGGAAAATTTAGGGTTTACATGAAATATGTGCCGCTTTTTGTTGTGATAACTACAGTTTTGTGTTTTGTTAAACCTGATTTTGGAGTTGAGGCAAAAATTGTTTATGCTGGTATAACCTATCTAATGTGGGGTACAGTTTATGCCATGTCGGATGTTCCTTTTTGGTCAATGTCTGCCGTTATGACTCAAGACCCCATAGAAAGATCAAAACTGGTCACTTATGCCGGATTAGCAGTATCTGTAGGAGGTGCAATTCCGTTATTTTGCTTTCCATTTTTAATAAAGCATTTCGGGGCTTCAAGTCCGGCTCATGGGTATTTCTGGGGGACAATTATATTGATGGTAGTTGCTTTCATTTTGATGAACAATGGGTATCGAAATACCAGAGAGCGCGTGACGAGGAGTGAAGAAAAAGTCAAGTTAAGCCAGGTATTCAAAACCCTATGGGCAAATAAACCGCTCTTTCTTGTGCTTTTGGCATTTTTTACTAATCTGTTTTCTAATGTAGCAAGTGCTATAGCCGTTTATTTCTTCACCTACAACATGAATGCTCCGGAAATGCTTTCTATATATGGAGTCATTAATATGTGTTGCGCCTTTGGTTTGGTATTGATACCATACATTTTGACGAAATGTCAGAAAAAATCTCTTCTGATAATATTTTGTGCCATAGATATTGTGCTGAGGATATTGTTCTTTTACTGGATAGGTTATTCCAATCTTGTCACCTTCTTTATAATGGTTGCTTTGACTGGGATAATGACTTCAGTTTCATGGCCTATCTTATCTGCCATGATAGGAGATACAATAGATTATGCAGAGGCTAAAACAGGGAATCGTTGCGAAGCGATAATGTTTGCAGGTCAAACTTTTACCGGCAAGCTGGCTATAGCCGTTTCTGGCGGACTGGTAGGATTAATTCTTATATTAGTCGGGTATAAACCAAATGTTCAACAATCAAGTTTCGCATTAAAAGCAATATTTTTCAGTGTGGTTCTATTGCCGGCTGTCGGGTCATTATTAAAGATAATCATTTTGCAATTCTACCATTTTACAGAAGACAAACTTAAGGAAGTGAAACTTCAGATAGCTGAATCAAAAAAATAACTTTTTATATAGGAGCCATAACGATGAAATGGAGCAAAGAAAGAGCTTGGGAATGGTATAACAACTTACCGTTTATAATTGGATTTAATTATCTGCCAAGAACTGCCGTTAATTGGACAGAGATGTGGCAAAAAGAGAGTTTTGATCTGCCTGTAATTGAACAGGAATTAGCATGGGCATCTTCATTTGGATATAATGCCCTACGCACAAACTTGCCTTACATTGTATGGGAACACGACCGCAAAGGATTGTTTGCCAGAATCAGTCAGTTTTTAGAAGCTGCTTCAAGGAATAATATCTATGTGATGATTTGTCTTTTTGATGACTGTGGTTTTTCCGGGGATGAACCTTATCTGGGAAAACAGAAAAATCCTGTCCCGATTTTGCACAACAGCCAGGCCGCAGCCAGTCCCGGCAGAGCTAAAGTCATGAATAAAAAATCATGGCCTGAATTGGAAGTATATGTCAAAGATGTAATACTGCATTTTAAAAAC
>JBAXXY010000286.1:0-2387 GCA_037127655.1 Lentisphaerota bacterium | reverse complement strand
AAAAAAAGGAGATGCAACTATGAACAACAACCAAAACATTAACGAAAACCTCAATCCTACGGAAAATCAGAAAATATCCAGCTCTAGCGAATCTAGGTCAGAGATAAATAATAAGTTTAACATCTATGAGAAAGTTACAAATTTAATCATAGAGCAATTAAAAAAAGGACATATAGCATGGGAAAATCCAGTTATTGACGGGTGCAGACCTCAGAACTTAATAACAGGGCATATTTATAAGGGATTGAATCCGCTTTTATTGTCATTGTCCGATACTCCATATTTTATGACTTTTAACCAGATTCTAGACATAGGCGCAAGCCTGAAGAAAGGTTCTAAAAGCTTTCCTGTTGTATTTTGGAAGCCTTTTGTAAAAGAAGTTATAAGCGAGGACGGGGAAAAAGAAGAAAATGTTCTTTTTTGCCTCAAGTATTACAATGTTTTCAAAATTACAGATGTTGAAAATATTCCTGTCAGATATATGGAAAGAGCAAAGACCGTTTCAAATGATTTTAAAGATATTTCCACAGCAGAGGAAATAATAAGAAATTTCAAGACCTGCCCGAAAATTGAAACAGCGCAGGGAACACCCTGCTATAGCCCAAGCCTTGATATTATCAGAATCCCTCCAAAAGAATCATTTAGAAGCGCTAACTGTTATTTCTCTACTCTTTTCCATGAATGTTGTCATGCAGTTGGACATTTTAGCAGGCTTAATAGATTTGCAGATGAAGGACAGTCTTTTGCTTTTGGCTCTAAAACATATGCAAAAGAAGAACTGACCGCAGAACTTGGAGCAAGCTTTCTAATGGCAGAAACCGGAGAAAAATTAGACATTGAAAACCACGCAGCATATATAGAAAGCTGGCTGAAAGCCTTACAAAATGATAATAAGTTATTATTAAATGCCGCAGGAAAGGCAGAAAAAGCCGTTAATTACATTTTAAATAAATAGGCTTTCAGAAATCAAAATCAGTTATTTTCTCTGGGAATATGGCTACAATGAACTCAAACTATTCTGAGATTTGTATTTAATTCCTAGGAAGACCAATTATAAAAATAAGGAAATTGCCATGGCAACACAAAAATTCTACAATGTAAAGAAACGCGAATCAGTAACAATTGACGAAAAAAAATGCACAAAAATTGTTTATAAAAAAGAAGGCGCTGAAAAGGTACAGGAACGCTATGCTCTTAGAGCTCAGGACACTGATGGGACAAAACTCACTAGATTTATAAGTAAAAAAGCTTTTGATACCCTCAAATGTCCTCTTGATAAGTAGTCAATTTAAAAAATCCTGCCCTTTGTATAAAATCCAGGGCAGGTGAATTATCTATTTTGGTTGCCCTTTGGCTATGGAACAAGAAGACTGCGCTTGTTGTTCCTGGGCAGCCAAACCCTCAACACCCACCCTAATGGACAAAAGGAAAGGGCACATCCCTCCTTTTAAATCCTCTCTACAGGAAGAAAGATAAACTAGCATATAAAGTCGAGATAATTCTCCTTTGTGATTACTTCATATTGAGCGTTAGAATATGTCGCCTTCCATAAAGCAGGTTCTTTCACTTTCTTGTTTCCCCATTTGAATTCATAGCCATAAAGTTTTCCATCTCTTTCCTCCACAAGGTCTATTTCTTTGCGATCATATGTTCTCCAAAAATAAATATTGGAGTAGATCTTATGATAGGATTGCTTTTTAAGCCTTTCTGAGAAAAGAAAATTTTCCCATAACATCCCAATATCGTCTCTTAAATTGATGGGATTGAAGTTATTGATTACAGCATTACGAATACCATTATCTAAGAAGTAATACCTGCATGTTTTTGTTACTTCTTTCCTTAAATTTCCTGAGGAAAATCCATGAACTTTTTTTATAACAAATGCCTTTTCAAGAAGATCCAGATATCTTTCTATTGTCTGCTTGGCAAGGCCAAGTGATGTGCTTAGTTCGTTAAGAGATACTTCCTTTCCTATTTGAAATGAAATCAGCTTTAATAGATCGAGAAGTTTGTCTGAATTTCTTATGTCCTCCAGCTCAAGTATATCTTTGAAAAGATATGAGTTCTTTAAGGAGGTTATATATTCTATTTTATCTTTAGTATTATCATTGGTAATTGTTTCAGGATACATCCCGTAAATAAGAAAACTTTCGAGCATCTCCATAGAGTGCATCGGTCCGTATTCTTCTTTTAATTCTAGAAAGGAAAGAGGATACAGTGTAATAATCTTCTGCCGTCCAGTTAGAGGTTCTCCTATTTTACTTGATAGTTCGAAAGAAGAAGAGCCGCTTGCTATTACTTTTAAATCGGGAAGTTGATCTATCAGGATTTTAAGACCCAATCCTATATTTGATATTCTCTGGGCTTCATCAATTACGACTAGGTCA
>JBAXXY010000285.1:0-2407 GCA_037127655.1 Lentisphaerota bacterium | reverse complement strand
ACTCTAAGAGTATCGAGAGCGCTGTTAAACTGCTTGGAATCGAGCATGAAGCAGATTTATCTCAGATAAAAGCAGCATACAAAGCAAAGGCATTGAAGGTTCATCCTGATAAAAATAAAAATATTCTGGATGACGGATTCAACGAATTAAATAAGGCTTATACATTATTGTCTTCATATTGCAGCCAAGTCTCACATGATAAAGTTTGTTCCTTCAAAAAGGAAGATGTTCTTAAGAATTCAAAACTAATAAAACTCAAAGAGTGAAATTATGGCTAATTTCGGACACTATATTTATTGTATTATCTCCGCGAATCAGGATAGAAACTTTGGTACAATAGGCATTAACGCTGAAGAAGTCCTGACAATAGGGTACGACAGCCTTGCCATGGTTATAAGCTTGCACCCGATTGGAAAAGTCGTAGTAAACAGAGAAAATATGCTTACTCACGAAAAAGTAATTGAAACAGTCATGGAGGAATTTTCCAGCGTCCTTCCCGTGAGATTTGGCACTATAGCCTCTTCTGCAGATGAAGTAAGGAATCTTTTAGATAAAAGGCGCAGCGAGTTTATCACCGCATTGAAAGAATCAGACCATATGGTGGAACTGAATGTCAAAGGTTCCTGGAAGAATTTGAGCCAGATATTTAAGGAAATAGAAAACGAAAACACTGATATAAAAAAAGCCAAAAGTAAAATCAGCAAAGAAGGGGCTGATGCAGACGAGAAAGCCAGAATAGAAATTGGCAAAAAAGTAAAGGATGCGTTGCAGAAGAAGAATGCAGAAGAAGCAGAGAAAATCATCGATAGATTTAGAAGGATTATTTATGATTATAAGCTTAATAGAACAGTTGATGATTCGATGTTTATAAATGCGGCTTTCCTAGTTGGAAAAGGGCATGAGAAAGAGTTTGATAATATTATAAATGATATAAGTAATGAATTAGAAGGCAGAGTAAAGTTTTCTTATACAGGACCACTACCGCTTTTTAATTTCGTGAATGTCACAATATATCAGGAAGAATGGGAGAAATAAGATGAATAACAATGATGGCATTTATGTTTACTGCATTATTGAATGCAAAGGGGATAAAACCTTCAAAACCACAGGCATTGGAGAGAGAGGCGATCAGGTATATACAATAGTTCAGGATGATATAGCTGCCGTAGTCAGTAAATCTCCAATTGTTAAGTATAGAATCCAAAGAGTGCATTTGATGTGCCACGAGAAGGTCATCGAAGAAGTGATGGCAGAATATACCGTTTTACCCGTTAAGTTCGGCACCATCACAGAGACAGAAGATAATCTGAAGCAGATAATAAAAAGAGAATATACTAAATTTAAAGACCTGATTGCCAAAATGAAAGACAAAAAGGAAATCGGGCTTAAAGCTGTCTTTAAAGAAGAGACTATCTTTGGGCACATTTTGGAGAAATATACCGAGATTGCAAAATTCAAAGAAATTATTGCTTCAAAACCTCCGGAAAAAACTCATTTTCAGAGAGCAAGGATAGGAGAAATGGTCGAGAAGGCGCTGGGTGCTGAAAAGTCTTACTTTGAAAAGATACTCATGAAAGATTTAAGCCCGCTGACTATAGAAACCGTAACTAACAAGACTTACGGAGAGACGATGATTTTTAATGCCGCATTTCTAATATACAACAAAGACGAAGACAAAATAGAGAAAATCATTAATGATTTTGACGCAATACACTCAAATTTGATTAAGCTTAAATATGTTAGCTTTATTCCGCCTTTTAATTTTGTGAATCTAACCATTCATATCTAGTTAGGTTATTTTATCTGGAAGGTCTGATTATGTTTATAATAGATGACTTGTTGTTAGCACCCCTCAAAGGATTAGCCTGGATCGCGAATCAGATCGATGAAGTAGCTCAGAAGGAGCTTTCTGACGAAGGCAAGATTATGGATGAACTGATGAGGCTTCAGCTGCGTTTTGAGCTCGATGAGATTGACGAGAAAGAATATGACAAACTAGAGGGAGAAATAATGGACAGGCTTGAAGCTGTCAAGAAAGAAAAAGAAGGCAAAGAAAGTAAAGATGGAAAATAACAACAATGGGAAACCCTTATTTTATTTATACTGTATCTCAGATAATAAGCCAAGTCTGGGAAGCGGAGATAACGCAGATGAACCTTACACCTTCGAATTCAAGTCATTTTATCCTGTTGTAAAATGTGTTTCAGAGGAGGATTTCGGTAAGGAAAATATAGAGAGGAATATAAATACTCTTCTCTGGCTCGAAAAACATGTCAGGCTGCATGAAGCTGTCATTGAGAATGTGATGTTGAAAGGCCATACGGTTATTCCTTTCAAATTTGCCACGATTTTTTATTCAGAGGACACTCTTTCTTCATTTCTGGAAAAATATTCAGAAATACTCAAT
>JBAXXY010000284.1:0-2416 GCA_037127655.1 Lentisphaerota bacterium | reverse complement strand
GCCAGATAGAGCTGCTTTCCCTTCGGCAAATCCATACCAAATGTGTCATAAGCATATTCTACAGGATCAGGTGTTCTGGCAATCTGACATGATGTCAGAGTTATAAAACAAGCCAATAAACTTAATTTACACAGATACCTCTTAAACAAACTAAACATATTACTCCTTAAAATGGTCAATCTTAAAACAAATACACTTGAGTCTTTTTCAAAATTCAACGCTAAGCGGTTTTGACAGCCACGACAGAGGCGGATAAAAGCAAAATTTAATCACCTTTGGCGATCCCTCCATTTTGTCAAGTTTTGAGTGTTGCGTTTTAAGTTTTGAATTAAAAGTCCTAATTCAATACTCAACATTCGCAACTGAAAATTTCTCACGGGCAAGTTGCCCGTGCTACTATTTAAATCAGCGCTAATCTGTGTAATCCGTGGTTAAATCTCTTTATTCTACACACTACTTCTCAGTGCCTTTGTGAGAGAAGAGTATTCACGCTATGAAAGGATTAATAATTCTTAGCGTCTTATCAATTAATTGATTGTGCTGGAAATCTTCGCTATACAAAATTCTACAATCATTCTCTATTGCAGAAGCTATTATATTTGAATCCCAAAAAGATACATTAAGATTTTTTCTTAGTTCATAAGCAATCTTGAAAGTTCCAAGAATTAGAGGAGAAACCAAAGAAATATCAATAAATACCATCCTCAATAATCCTTTTAATATCTTCTTCTTTTATTTTGTATCTTCTCAAGAGAGTCCAGTAAACTTCATTTATGACCTGCATAGATACTACTATTGTGTTTTTTCCTAACGATTTTTGAATAAGCGAAAGTAATAATTTATGTTTGTCGCTGTCATCTTTAATTGAAAGATAAATCCATAGATTTGAATCTAAAAAAATCAGATTGCTATCTTTCATATATGTCATTTCTTATGAAGTCAATATGCGTTTTTACTGTAAGCGGCATTAAAAAAACTTCAGGCAACTTATTTCTTGTATCTATATTCTTATGCTTATTGTCTTGTGACAAAAGAATAACCTTAACATGCTTAGATCCAAAACTTTTAAATCGTTGTGGAATTCTAATTATGCTATCCTTTATATCTGTTTCAAATTCTATAGCATTCATCAATAACCTCCTTTATTAAGCATAGGAATTTTAACTTTTTAATAGAGTATTGCCACTCTTTGGCTGGAAATAATGGACATGAGGGAAAGTTTTAAAGTTTCTGAACGGTTCACGAACCTCTTCAGATAGTTTCACACAGAGCCGCAAAGGACACGAATGAAAGAGCGTGGTTCGTAATTCGTTGACAAAATATTCTTGCGTTCAGTGGTTTGGAAGTTCTTGATCCGATAATCATGAGTAAAAATCAAGAACAGGCATTTCAAAATCAAATGTGGCTCTATAATTGTATAGTATATCTAATAAATCAAAAACTGGAAACAAATCTCATGACTCAAAATAATACTGAAAAATTTCACTTCTTTCATCTGCTTCCAAGTTTAGCTGGTGGTGGCGCGGAAACTGTTGCTTTAACTTATCATAGGGCTTTACTGAAAAAAAATTATAAATCCACTATCTTGCTTCTGAGAAATAAGATTGACTACGATATTGAAGATGTTAAAGACTCAGTAATTGTCTTATCTAAAAGAGTTCACATAACATATATAAAACAGCTTGATGAGTTCATTCTTGCTAAACGCATAGAAAAGATAGCCAGTCAATCGTCTGGGATTCCGGTAATAATTGCGTCATTAGAGGCATCCTATAATGTTAGTAAACATATTAGAAGATTCTTTGTTATAAATGTGATTCAGAATTCTCTCCAGGAGAAGATAACAAGATGGGAGACTTCAAATCCCGGTAAAGCAAAGCGACATCTGGAAAATTTCAGAATGACACTTAACAACAGCAATGTTATTGGAAGTTCTAAAGGCTTAATTTCAGACCTTATAGATGAGATGGGCATAAAGCCAGCGAATTGCGAACTGATATATAACCCGATAGATATTGACGATATTCTGATTAAGAGCAATGCATTCATACCTGAAATAAAAGGCAAATATATACTTCATGCGGCCAGGATTCATGAACAAAAAAGACATGATATAATGCTTAAAGCTTACGAACTAGTTAAGACACCAATTGATTTAGTATTTCTTACTAATGAACCAGATGAACTACAAAAACTTATAGGAACCCATCCTAAAAAAAATAACATACATGTTTTTGGTTTTCAGAAGAATTACTTCCCTTGGTTAAAAAATGCATCTCTGTTCGTCTTATCATCTCAAAGAGAAGGCTTACCAACAGTCCTACTTAATTCTTTAGCATGCAAAATTCCAACAGTCAGCACAGACTGCAAGTCAGGGCCAAATGAAATATTAACTGGCGAACTTAGCAATTATCTC
>JBAXXY010000283.1:0-2418 GCA_037127655.1 Lentisphaerota bacterium | reverse complement strand
AATATAAATAAATGGTAGGGACGGCTCTCCGCTGTAGAAGGGACAATTGTCCATTCGGCGGTCTCGGAGAGACACGCCCTACCTAATAAGGATTATTTAGATGAAAGATAAATCTATAAAATGCAAAGGGTTGATTTTTGACCTGGACGGAACGCTGGTGGACTCCGGCGAAGTCGTCGAGAAAGTTTGGAAGATGTTTGCCGACAGATATGGTTTTGACTTTGAAAAGCAAGTTCTTCCCATCTGTCACGGAAGGCCCGCAAAATATCCGTTGAAGGAACTCAAACCAGAAATTACGGAAGAAGAGATGGAGGCAGTCGAAGAAGAATTTAGCGCTATTGAAATGACAATGTTTGAAGGTTTGAAACCCATCAAGGGTGCCGACAAACTTCTGAAGACTCTTCCAATAGAGAGATGGGCAATTGCTACATCTGGCGTTCATGAACTTGCCTCAGGCAGACTCAAGGCTGCCGGAGTGTCTATTCCTAAGCACTTTGTTACTGCAGGGATGTATAAGAATTCAAAACCGTTTCCAGACCCGTTTCTGATGGCTGCAGAATTTCTTGGATTTGAACCAAAAGATTGTGTGGTATTTGAGGATTCGCCTGCAGGCATTGAAGGAGCAAAAACGGCAGGCTGCACAGTAATAGGCATAAATCTTGTTGCCGCGGCTAAAAAAGTTTCAAAACCAGACTTTATTATTAATGATATGACAGGAATAAGCGTGACTTATTCAGATGGTTATTTCAAAATAGAATTTATATAAAAATGAGGAGTATGTATTATGAAGATGAAGACAATGCTAGCATTATTGGCCGTAATTTCACTTTCGGCATGCTGTATGATTTGCAGTAAAAAAGATGGAACTTTTACCGAAGCTGATTCAGGGAAAACTTTTGCAACATCGCCAGGTTCGACTCTGAATATTGATCTTAAAGGCAATTACACGACAGGCTATTCATGGAATGTAGTTTCATCCGATAAAAAGATTCTAACAGTATCGCCGGACTCAAAATATGTATCTGATACATTCTCTCCCGGAATGACAGGAGTAGGCGGTGTCCAGCACTATATATTCAATGTTGTCGGCAAAGGTCAGACTGAACTCAAGATTACATACAACAGAGTCTGGGAAAAGGATATAGCTCCTGCGCAGATATTTACACTCAATATTGATTCGAAATGAAATATGAACAACCGATAATTTTCTCATTAAAATCTCCCATAGAAACACTTTGCGGTAATGGCTCAACAGCTTCGGGAAACTATGGATTCTGTTCTACTGGACTAACACATAATCACTTGCCTTGTAGCCCAGGTGGTGCTCCTCAGGGAAATTGTACTGGAGGGACAGAAGCGGGTAGGGGCGGAGGAAGCTGTTTGGGTGGAACATCTCCTGCCCTTTTTTGTGATCCTGGCGCTGTGGTCGGGGCGAGTGTTTGTCAAGATGGTGGTATTGCAGGTCTATGCTCTAGTGGTACAACTGGATAAAATTATCCAATAGTCTTGATGCTGTTTATAGACTTTCCTATCTATTTGAAAATTAAATAAATTTATTTAACAAGCTAAATATATATCTAACGGAGATGATGATGGATCGTAATTTTGCAAAGTATAAGAAGTTTGCAGTTTGGAGTTTAATAGTGTTATTAGGGACAAATATTATCAACTCTGCCGAGTCCGATAATAATCTGTTAAATCAACGAAATCTTATCTTATCAAAGCAGACATTTAGCAATTTGCAGATGCTTCAAAAAAATCCTGACAAGCTTAAGTTGTTAAATGTGCCTTTTGAAATTTATGAATCAGCGGTCTTGGCTACTCCTGTCGGTGGGAATAGCTTAATCATTGAAAATAACAATCCAAGTAAGAGTTTTTATGCGGCTTGTCAAAGTTCATCATCAGATGGTTACTGGATTGATTTTACTAGTATCCCGCCGATATGGGATACAACTGGAACTATTCACAATTATACTATTGTTCCTGGTTACAACATAATTCCGCTTATTAACACCAACGGACCCTCAGCGCGTCTCTATATTTCAGAAGATCCACTTACCGGAGTCCCCCTTCTGACGGATCCCAATATATGGGATTTAATGGAGTATAACACTGGTGGGACATGGGATATCTCAGCTGTTGATGCAGTTGGTATTCCAATGGCGCTGGACTATAATGGTTTCATTGTAGGCTACCAACAGTATCCGAGAAGCTTTATTATGTCACAAATAGCTAATAGTCTATCTAGCCCTTTCAGTGATGGTATTACTCCCCCCCTCCCAACCAATAAAATTATTAGAATATTATCTCCAAAGCATTGCGTTCCATCAGATACTACCTGCGTTGATACGGCAATTAGTAACGGCCTTAATGCGCTAGCTACCCAAAACCCAACCTTAACCTCAGGTCCATATACTT
>JBAXXY010000282.1:0-2444 GCA_037127655.1 Lentisphaerota bacterium | reverse complement strand
GTAATTTACTATCCACTTTATCAGATCTAATAAAATATCTATCATTTATTTCAGTGACTAGTACTTTATCATCAGTATCATTATCAAGTTTTTCCCATGATTTTGATTTAAAATATTTATATTTGTCTAACGCATCTCCAATTTTCATATCCTTATTAAATGGAAGCGTACTATTTTTTACTTTTTCTACTGTTGGGTTCCCACAAGCGCTTAACGATAGAACAATTAAAGTAAGAAAGAGATGTTTAAATACTTTCATTTAGTTTTACTTCCTTCTATTGGAGAATATGATAGTTATTCCAAACTATAAAAATAATCTAAAAGGCAAGATAGTTATTTCTAATCATGAATTATACCCTACTTGAAATAATTATTCATCTTCTCTGATAAGTTTTTTATTATGAACAGAGTCCAATATCAATGATTGATATGATATATGAAGCCATTCTGCAAATAGGTTATATGTAAGATTTTTGGCTAAGTTAGAATCGCAATAGATATGGGTAAAAGTAATCTTTCCATTGTAGTATATAATTTGAGGTTAGTTTCTGACAATATATAACAAGTTTCACAAGGATTTTATACTGTACACCGAAGTTAGGACAAATAAAGGAATTGAATGGCTAACCCGATTAACAGGAATCCCCTGGATTCATCCATGGGGAGGGTCAATATGGAGTTCCTCCGAACCAGATATCTCTCTGCAAGAAAGACCTTATTGGAAAGGCTGCAGTAAACTTATGGTAAAAAGCAAATATCTTACTAAATGTTTTAACGAGATGTGGAAAATTGCGGTAGAGCATCTTTATGCTTTTTCTGAAACACATGATATTGAAGAACTACACAGATTTCGTATTGAAATAAAAAAGATTTTTGCATTAGCCGCATTACAACAGTTTAATACACTGAACTCTGACTTTTTTACTTGTCTTAAACCTGTTAGAACAATATTTTTAAAGGCTGGGGAAATTCGGAATATTCAGTTATCTCTTTTGATAACTAAAGACTACTCTAGTAAAAATTCACAATTATTTGAGTTACAGCATGCAAAGCTAACAAGGCTAATAAGTGAATTTTCTCTGAGAACGGATATGTACATTAAAAATTTAAGAAAAGCTCAAAAATTTGTTTTACGAAAAATCTGCGATATAGAAACCTGTAGGATTTTGAGTTGGTACGAAGACGAGGTCATAAAATTGTCTCAGCTTTTAGTCAACAAGAAACATTATCAAAAAAATATTCATAAAGCTAGAATATCTATAAAGAAGCTACTTTATGTTTACTCTATTTTACATAAGACGATTCAAAAGAAATTGAGGTTGAATAAAGGTTATTTACATAGGTTTGAAGAATCAATAGGTAAATGGCACGACACCCACATTACAATGAAAATACTATCGAACTTAAGTTTTGTCGACAATGAAACCAAGAAGATGCTTTCTAGTCAGGCACTGAAACTGTTTAAATCATATAGCACATTATCAAAAGACTTTCTAGAGAAAATAGTTGCCAACTAATCATCATTATGAGATTCTGTAAACTGTTTTATGCAATTGGATTTTTACCTATTGATTATGACAAACACCCAGTTTAGACGCACGAATTCCATTGGGCTCTTTTCCACACTTTTTAAACTCCCAACAATTTAGCTTTACCATAAAACAACCTAATCTTTTATCTCAGTTATCCATACCTTCTTAAATTTGGCGTAAAACCATTTTTTCATGTCCTCCATAGCTTTATGCTCTGAAGATGCGTTGAATTTTTCAACGAGAATATTCTCTTGATTGGTATTCCAAAAGACTGCAATATCGCACTTCCCACCCGCATCTTGAAAAGTGGAGATAACTTTAAATATTCTATCATCTGCCTTAAACTTAAATTCTTTCATTTTGATTACAGGCATCGCACTTTTCCCACATTAACTGATTGTTTCTGATGTTCAGTATAAACATTTATAAGTTTAGAGCAAGAGTCAACATTTAAATAGCAACAACTTATACTGAAAATGCTCTTGTAGAATCATTAGTTACTCTATTCAGGAGAATATTATGATTTTCTTTCATAAAATATTCATTGAATTATTCAGTTAGCTTTATTTTTTACTATCTGTTTTTGAAGTTTGACACAATTTCTGTATATCTTCTGCAGCAGCGAATTCTGCATTATCTTTAGGTTTAGGATATTCCTTTAGCAACCCTTTCTTCACTATATAGTCACTGAGTGGACATACTTTCAGCAATTCATTTATACCAGCGAATTCTGTGTTGTTTTTTACTGTTGAACAATCCTTATTACATAACTCTTTGTTATCCAAATAATGGTTCAGTGGGCATAGTTTTCGAATGTCATCTGGATTAGCAAATTCAGCTTTATTTTGGGTGTTATCAGATGCGAATGAGAGTTTGTTATCCATTTACTACCTTCTAACTATACCTTTTGAT
>JBAXXY010000281.1:0-2478 GCA_037127655.1 Lentisphaerota bacterium | reverse complement strand
AAAGGAAGATAAGCCCAATAGATCGGAGTAGTACCGGGATGCCCTCTGAGATCCAGTGGTTTCATTATTCCTATTTTATGGGTAAGAGTCGTCGCATTCTCAGAGATTTTGCCCTTTGGTGTGTAACCATAAGTAAGCGACGGCTGAACCATGCATCCCTGCATAAGAATTGCTGAAACGGCAAGAACGAAAAGAATTTTGATTTTCATATATAATACCTAAAATAATTAGTACTCTTTGATTTTACGGATTTCCTGCTCATCGCTCCATTCAAGGATGCCTGTCTTAAGATTTTTCAAACTCATTGTGAATTTATAATAAACATCAATCACATCATCGTTCTTCTGTTTAATTTCAGAAAGATTTGATACAAGCAAATATTCAGCATTGTACTGCTGTCCAAACTGTGTAGCAGTGCTCTGATTGCTAAGTCCGCTATCCTGCTGAGCTTTAATCTCTTCTATAGTTGACTTATTCGAACTGCGGTCTGTAAAACGGAATTTGCCAGAACGAAGCAACTTGGTCCGAATAGCATCTGTTAGCGACTGGGTATCGATGTGCTGCATAGTTTTGTTATTAACCTGGGCAACCTCAATAATAGGTCTCCTATTCTTGGTTTCCTGCACAATAGGAGGGAAAGTTAGCAGAGAATTGACCATGGTACTGGCAGTTTGTTGGAGATCGTTGGAACCCCAATCGGTTGAAATTGGCGTAGCTGATGTAGCATCTCCGTATTTTACTGTTGAAGAGCATGAAGCAAAAAACAAAAGGATCCCGCAAGATACAAATACTAAAATTTTTTTATTGTTTCTAATCATAAATTTTGCCTCTTAGTTAATTTGATTAAGTATTTATTATTTAAAACAAAGGTTTCAGGTTCCAATGGAATACTGAATTGCTTGAGTCAGCTTCACGAATCTTGATTTTAAATGACTTGGCTGAAGGGTTAGGAGCCAAACCCTGAATAGTTTTCGTCTCCTTTCCTTTCAAGTTAATAGGTATCCATGCAGATCTACCTGGATCTACTTCCATACCGCCCGAGTCATACCATGAAAATTTGTATTCAAGTTCATAGGTATTGCTTATGCCATTTTCTAATTCCATATTAACCTGGAGAAGATCATTAACAAAGCGGCTTCTTGTATCCAAAACAGTTATGTCAACCGGGCTGTTTTTATAATTCACTGTACCTGCGCCGCCAGCGGAACCATCTATATCCATTACAGATGTAGAACATCCACCAGCTAGTATCGCAATAGTGAAGGCAGAGAGCGCAACCAGTATAGATTTTCTCATTGTGTCACCCTTTATTTATTTGTGTCAGTTGATGATGTGGTTTCATTCGATATTTTTCCTTCAGGCGGAGCAACTGCTGCAGCGTCGGATGGAGGAACATCGACCTTGTTGTCTAGATCAAACTGCAGAGGTTTTTCAGAAGAGCCTGGAGTAGTCTGAGCATCATCTGCTAGAATTTTAGCCGGATTTTCAGGGAAATCGCCTCCAGGAGCTGACTCAGGAATTTGTCCTTTAGAAATTGATGTAGGTTTTACTACCTTGATCACACAGCCCTTAGTTATACCCAAATCAGTTCCTGCTATTTTAGCATAAGACTGCTTAGCGTCTGAACGAGTAATAGTTCCTTTCCCTACAGATACTTCATTACGGAATGTTTCACCTGACTCTTCATCTTTTACATCTTCAGAAGCAAAAAATTCAACTTCCACGCCCTGTTTGAACCCTGCTGGAGTTCCTCTATTAATCATCACCTGCTGTCCAGTAATAGTTAAAACTTTGGCAGGGCGGATAAGAGAGACAATTTCCTGGCAGAGGCTACTTGCCATATCTTTGGCAAGTTCCACATTGAGGGCATCGCTTCCTTCAAGGAACTTGGTATTGCGGGCGTTATTCACAACTTCTTCCCTGGATAACTGCACATTAGCCACATCCGGCAAGTATTTACCAGTGGTAGTATCAACTACAGTTACTGTTACGGACATGTAAAGTTTACGGCGCATTGAGAAGCGTTCAATATCTTTGTATTCCTGGATATCAACCATATCCTCAAAACCATCAATCTGAGGTAGAAGCGCATATTTAGCCCCGGCCATTTTTCCCAACTGGGCCGCATTTTTATCATTTATATCAACAGCCGTAGCGGAGTAACCCTGCTCCTGTTCAAGGTCAGCTTTCCTTTTGCGCTCAAGCATCTGAAATACCCTTGTGGCACTCAGAGCAGAAATAAACTGCGTATCAAGTGACTGTGCCGTTCTCTTTAACGAAAGTTCTTTTCCTGCTTTCCTTGCCGCTTCAGCAACTGAAGGCTGAACTTCCAATTGCCCTACATATATTCCTAATTGTTCTCCTTTTGCAAGCTGTTCTTCCGCCTGAATTTCAATGCTGGAAAAAGTCAGAGCTGTTATAACTGTAAGAAGTCCCAAAAAACTGTTTCTATATCTCATTATAAATACTCCTTAATAC
>JBAXXY010000280.1:0-2491 GCA_037127655.1 Lentisphaerota bacterium | reverse complement strand
GATTATGGGTGCTTATGACTGAAAACATCAATGAAGCAAGATGGAGGATATGTCTGAATCAGGTTCCCATGCAGGACCCAATTCAGGCAATATATTCAGGTGGTTTAAACTGTAGGTTGAGGCTTATTTTTTAAATCTATGTCCCGCAAGGAGTGTTCTTTTCTAAACTTTTCAATAGTAGGCAATGAAATGTCATGCTTAAGAGCCATACTACTGTTGGACAACCCAAGTGCATGGTCATCACGAATAGTTTTCTCTTTTTCCTCATTAGTCATCGGTTTCCAAGGTTTCCCTTTAGCAATCTTTTTCACCTTCTTAGTTTTAGGTTTACTTCCTTCTTTGATCTTAGCATTAAGTTCAGCATACTCTTCATCAGTCATTTCTGAAGTAACCCATCCAGTACTTGGAGCTTTCAAATCAATTTCAGCTTTGAAAGAAGCTACAAAACTTTTAGGTACGGATCGTGGCTTTTCACACTTAAAGAAGAGCGATACATTATCATTGGTACTCGCCTGCAGCGCATGGATCTTCATATCGGCTTTATCTGATATTTTTGATGTACCGCGTATGTCACCTTTCTTGCCCTCATGATGAATGACTATAACTGTGATGCCTTTCTCTTTTAGCTTACAGATCCATCTAAATAGTTTATCCCAGTTGCCAGGGAGTTCCCCATTTGTGGTCAATGTAGATAAATTGTCAAGGACAACCAATGAGACTTTTAATCCGGGAGTTCCTTCATGCATAGTTGCGCGGTGGATAGCCTTTTCAAACTCTTCCTGGTCTTCAGGGGCAACTAAATTGTGATAAGTACCGAGTTTTAAGATAAAGTTATCTTTGTTTATATCTGGACCTGCATAAGTTTCGTGTAGTAATTTTACTCTCTCACCGATCTCTCCATCGTCCATCTCTCCACTGGCGTAAAACACCTTGTGATTTTCTCCATCAGTATCCCATTTTCCTATGAAAACACTCTTTTTGTGAATTAACGCTATGGCTATGCTAAGGCCCACCCAACTTTTGCCAATTCCAGTATAGGCGTAGAGGAGCATGAGAAATCTTTTTCTCAAGATGTAATTAACTATAAAAGGTTGATACTTACGCTTTTCAAGTTCTCCTCCAGGAATGAGGCCATAATCGTTCTCCCGTAACGCATCAGGGATATGCACTCCGTTGCTTTCTGCTTCCTTAAGGAATTCCTTTACGCTGAGTAGGGAAATATCCTCAAAATTGCCTTCTACTGTATCATCTGCAAGTTTCGCTGGGATGTTCCAACTGTGGTTTTTAAACTTGACAACTGTAAAATTTACTCCATGTTCCAGCAATTGAGCATAGACTTTCAAGGCAACTCGATATTTGTCCTTCGGATCAGCAGCAGGGCATTTATCTAGTAGCAGCCAATATACTTCGCGGGAATAAATAGGTGAACAATCTGTCTTCTCAACAGCTTTTATCCCGCCGTAGAAAGAACTGAAGATCACATTAGAGCTGCTTCTGTTAAAAAGTACTAATTCAAGAATATCGGTCAGGAATATGACAGCATCTGAATTTTTGTAAATCATACTTGTATTGTAAAGAGGATATTTCCCCCTTGGCATGATAGTAAGAAGGATCTCGGTAGGATCAGCTGTTCTGACATAAAAGTTAATTGGCAGGAGCATTGTCTTGTAACGAATCTTTTTTATCATGACGGAATAGGCAAGGACATTACCTTTGACTAAAAAGGGGATGAACTTTTCATCGGATTCTTTTTTGAAAGTATGATTAACTATTGACTGCCTCCAGCTACTTTCGGATATATCCGGCTCGGCAGTTATCTCTTCACTGATACCAAAATGATAAGCCAGGTGGTAGGTGGATTGCTTGTCCTTTCTTTCAAGTACTACAGCAGGATCTTCATCGATCTTAATATCGGACTCTTCAAGCTCGCTTCCATCAAATGGTATTTCTGACCACCTCTCGACTTGATTAGCCAGACTGAACAATCTGATAGAAAAATGTCTCGCTCCAATAAACTCGGCGTGTTTAGAGTTTGCAGAAAAGATCTGAGGAATAACTCTAGGATTCAATATCGGATCATAAACTGTCCTGAAAAGAAGTTGCGGGCTGTCTGCGATTGATTGTAAATTTAATGAAAGCTCACCGTCGTTGATGATATAAAAATCACCGGTTCTTTTTCCTGCCAACCACTCTTTAATGCGGTCGCCAGTAAGCGTTGTTAAGAGGAACAATTCCACTCTTGCCCTAAGGATCTCGTGCTGCTCTAAATCATAATCCCTCTCAAAGGCTTTGCATTTGAAATTGTCTTTTATATATAGCACTGGATTGAAATGACCTGCCGGCAAAATTCCAGGTTCGTTATTATTGATTAAATCTGACATAGATTTTCTCCGTTATAATTTTGATTCACACCTGTTACGCTCAAAACTTTGTATTGAGGAGTTTCTCCTAGCCTCAAAACATAAAGTAAAATATATACATATAACTACAT
>JBAXXY010000279.1:0-2505 GCA_037127655.1 Lentisphaerota bacterium | reverse complement strand
GTACAAGCCTTCAGATTTGCACGAATTGCAGTATATATAGTATTCATTCTGATTCTTTCTAATCCTCATTTCTGTCTGACAGCAAGGACACTTGATAAGGATAGACATGTTTTCAGTACAAATAGAGCAATGCCAACAATAAGACTTTATTTGCTCATTCCAAATGATAGACATTTTTGAGTTACATTTCAGGCAATTTGTAATTGGAGCATCTACATGAAACTCCTCTTCATCTGCCTGAGAGTTTTTCTGAGATTCTTTTGAAGGAATTTTAAAAACTTTCTCTATGTGGTCATTTTTAGGCATAAATCGTTCATTATTAGTTTTCTCATTAAGGATCAAATTTCTATTTGACTCAGTCGAATTTGGAAGATACTTAGCATGATTATTATCTTTTAATTCTTTCACATGTTTTACATGATTGATGTGAGTCTTAATTGAAGGAACAAGCCTGCCTGATTGAATGATATCAATAATTTTTTGAACATCTGATTCGGATAGCAACTCCTCTCTTTTGGATTTTATGTAGCGGATGTATCCGTAACCTTTTGTAACATTTTCAGGCATTTTGGTTTTGAACTGGCAGTCTCCAATAAATACGATTACTGAAAAGATTTTGTATGTAGAAAAATCTAGAGCTTCCTGAAGCGTTTTGGTATGTTTATAATTCTGTCTCAATGGATTTTGAAACTTACTCTTTACTTTGTAAATAACTTGAGTCCATTCTGTTTGCTTTTCATCTCCGTAAATCCATCCCCTATAATTCTTTGTTTCGACAACAAATACTCCATATTTTGAGACGATGATATGATCTATTTGAGTTGTCCCATTTTCTGTAGGAAGCGTAATATTCTTTATTAGATGATAAGTCTTCTTATCAAGAAATAGTTTTGCAACTATGTTTACTATTAGCTCGCCGATCCAGCCTTTGACAGAAGGAAGCCTGCATATTGCTAAGATTACTAGTAAAGCAAATAACCACCAGAATTGCAAAAGAATTGGCAATGTCGAACTTAATATTGAATTTATTAGCATTGAACCCATTAAAATCTTTATAGAATTAACCAGTAAATAAGATAGTTTATTGTATTGTAAATAGATAGCTATAATAATCAAGGAATAATAAAGTGAAATCTTACCTAGACAATTTGTCTGAGAATCTAGGCAATATCTGCAATGAATTAGCAGATTTTTTATCAACTCTTGAAATTAAAGAATTTATAAACGATTCAGATTCTGGTATCGTTATAATGTTTCCTCAATTTTATTACTCGTCAGAGACAAATAACGAACAGAAAAAAATACAATTTAAACTAAAAACTTTATTTAATGAATGGATTGAACATTTTCTGCTTTTATTTAAGGATGCTCCAGACATTACGAACAATGAAATTAAAGCAACTATAAAATATATAAAATGTAAAATTGAATTAGAAAGTGATTGGGGACTAAGCGATGATCCCAAGAAAAATATTAAAAGGATAAAAGAAGAATTCCAAAAATTCCAAAATTTACTATGTATTCATCATTCTCAACCCTCACATAATTTAATTATTCCAGATACAAACAGCTTAATTATCTGCCCTGAATTTTCAGGGTATAGAGATATCTTAAATATAGAAACCCCAACGATTATTCTTCTCCCTACAGTCTTATCTGAACTCGACAAATTAAAAGTTGAGCATAAAAACCCTGATTGTCGTGAAAAAGCAAAGTCTGTAATTAAAAGAATAAAAGGTCTAAGAAATCAGGGCGATTTACTTTCAGGTGTCACTTTCGACAAGAATATATGTATAAAAGCAATTGCAAAAGAACCCAATTTTTCAAGAACTCTTGATTGGATTGATAAAGAAAATAATGACGATCGCATAATAGCAAGCATTCTCGAAATACAACGCTTTTATCCAAGTGATATAACAATACTAGTATCAGCAGATATTAATCTCCAAAACAAAGCAACACTTGCTAAGATACCTTTTTTAGAGCCCCCAATCTTGGAATAGTTAACTAACACATAGACACATAGGGTTCATCTCAACATTCATATACCGAAATATGGATTTACGGAACAAACCTGAAAGTATTGTATAACGCAATCAGAAAACGGGAACTTGACGAGCTTTACACCGAATCTGAAATAAAAGATAGTGAAGGAAAGATAATCCTTAAAGTTTCTGATGTGCATTACTCAATTGAAAGCGATAAAAAGGATGAGATGCAGGCTAATACAGATAATATCATCCCAGGTTTAGGATGAAGAATGGAATTCATAACCGCCACTTTTGGCACGAATGTGCCCGCTACCCCTCCTAAAAAGCCACTACATCTATCGGAAATTTCTGGGATTGGCGGCTACCCACCCCCGTATTTTAAATATAATTGATTTTTACTCTTTTGAGGTTACCTAAAATGTGTAACTTAATAGAAACATTTATTCCAGTGCTAAATTAAAAAAAGGAAGTCCTACAGGACGAAATCGCAGCTATGTTACGGTTAGCCCTTATA
>JBAXXY010000278.1:0-2507 GCA_037127655.1 Lentisphaerota bacterium | reverse complement strand
GCAGAATATTGTACATAGAATGAAAGCAAAAGATAACCACGAATTGAGATTGGTGCATGAGGTTGAAAACATGGTACTAAATGCTGAAATGAAACTTCGAGCCTGCCTGATGCGCACCGAAAGCCGAGGCAATCACTACCGCCAGGATTTCCCTGCAAGAAACGACAAGGAATGGCTCGCATGGATTCTGATAAGCAAAGAGGAAAACGGCAAAATGATGCTAAAGAAAAAAGAAGTTCCTACAGAATGGAAAGGAAATCTCCAGCAGCCTTATGAGGAGCGCTACACATTGCGATTCCCTGGCGAATTGGAATTCCTCGGAATAAAAAAGGAGGAAAAATAATATGGCTGTTAAATTTAGTAAATATGAACTCTGTACAGGATGCGGAAACTGCGTAATTACTTGTCCCTGTGATGTCTTTCGTCTGGATAAAGAAAAGAAGAAAACCAAAATCGAATATCCTGAAGAGTGCCAGGTATGCAGCATGTGTACAATTTACTGCCCTCTTGGAGTGCTGGAAGTTACACCGGAAAAAGTCATCCAGCCTATGACAGCATACATGTGATCAGTTTAAACAACGGAGCACAAGTAGCAGTTATGGCTTCTCAGTTTATCTAATTTTTTAAAATAAAAATAAAAACTCAAATCAATAATATAGGTGTTGTATGAACGACTATTTAAACGAGCCTCTTTTTCTCTCTTCACAGTGCGCGGGAAAAGTATCTCTGAATACCGGAGTAACGGTGTTAAATTTTAAAGTACAATGTTGATAATGAACAGCAATAATTTGAAACATGAAACTAAAAAAGGAAAACCGCTTCCTCCTGGGGCTACGGTTTATGATAATGGCGTAAATTTTGCAATTTTTTCAAAAAATGCTTCGTCTATAGAACTTTTATTATTTAACAATTATGACGATGTAGAGCCATATTTCACAATAGTATTTGATAAAACTATTAACAAAACCCAGAACTTTTGGCATGTTTTCGTAAAAGGACTTAAACCTGGAGCCTTTTATGCTTATATAGTTGATGGACCACTAAAGCCTGAAGAAGGGCATATATTTAATAAAAAGAAGATACTAATTGATCCATATTCCAAAGGAATTAATAAATATTTCTGGAATGTAGATGCTGCTTGTGCTTCCGAAGATAACTTGTCAAAGTCATTGAGAAGTGCTGTTATTGACACTCATAGCTATGATTGGGAAGAAGATAAACCTATTCGTAGATCTCTTTCACATACTATTATTTATGAACTCCATGTTAAAGGATTCACAAAATCTCCATCTTCCGGGGTAAAGCATCCTGGCACATATTCGGGAATAGTAGAAAAAATACCCTACTTAAATGAGCTTGGAATAACAGCTGTTGAACTCCTGCCAGTTTTCGATTTTGATGATATATCTTTCATGTCCCACTGCAAAACAAAAAAACTTAAGAATTTCTGGGGTTATAACCCTATAGGTTTCTTTGCCCCTCATTCAGGTTTCTGTGTCAACCCTGAGCATGCTCAGCAATTAAATGAGTTTAGAGACATGGTTAAAGCACTCCACAAAGCAGGTATAGAAGTCATACTAGATGTCGTTTTTAACCATACTTATGAAGGAAATGAAAATGGTCCTTTATACTGCTTTAAAGGAATCGATAACTCTATTTATTATCATTTAGAAAAAGATAAGAGAAAGTACTCCAATTTTTCAGGTTGCGGCAACTCTATAAACTGCAACCACCCTATAGTGGCAAAGTTCATAATAGACTGCCTCAAATACTGGGTCAGGGAAATGCATATTGATGGTTTTAGATTTGATGAGGCATCAATACTATCCAGAGGAGAAGAAACGACGCCTTTAAAATATCCTATATTGTGGCAAATCGAATTAGATGAAACCCTAGGTGAAACTAAAATGATCGCTGAAGCCTGGGATGCTGCAGGACTCTACCAGGTAGGAGAATTTCCGGGATATAGGTGGTGCGAATGGAATGGCATATTCAGAGATGATATCAGGAGGTTTATAAAGGGCGATCCTGGTTTAGTTAAGTCCATAGCCAATAGAATAACAGGTAGTTATGATATATACCATCAGAGCGGTAGGACTCATTTAAGCAGTGTAAATTTTATAACTGCCCATGATGGATTCACGCTGAATGATCTTGTGTCATACAACGAAAAGCACAATATTGAAAATGGTGAAAACAACGCGGATGGTGCGAATGATAATTTCAGCTGGAATTGTGGTTTCGAAGGGATAACAGATAACACGGAAATCGAAACACTCCGGAATAGGCAGGTAAAAAACTTTGCAGTCCTACTGCTATTATCAAAAGGAGTCCCTATGATTTTAGCCGGTGATGAAATACGGCGCTCTCAAATGGGAAACAACAACTCGTATTGCCAGGATAATAATATTAGCTATTTTAATTGGGCTATGCTTAAAGAAAATGCCGGGATGTTTCGTTTCTGGAAATATCTCATTGCATTCAGGAAACGACATATATGCTTACAT
>JBAXXY010000277.1:0-2510 GCA_037127655.1 Lentisphaerota bacterium | reverse complement strand
CACTAAAGATAGAACCTCGGTTTACATGGACTGCAATGAACTTTATGCAAAGGATTTAAAGTGTAAACCGGAGCAAATTATTGGGAAAACAGATTTTGATTTCTTCCCCAAAGAATTGGCTGAAAAATACAGATTTGACGATAGATCTATTATGGAATCCGGTAGAACTGAGACTTTTGAGGAAGTCTATTCCATAGATGGGAAAGAGATATTTATAGCTACAACAAAGGCACCTATCAAAGATATAGATGGGAATATTGTCGGGCTATTAGGTATTTTCTCCGACATAACCGTGCGAAAACAATTGGAAGAAAGCCTGGCTAAAAATCTGAATAGATTGGATGAAGCCCAAGCTATTGCTAATCTTGGAAGCTGGGACTGGGATATAGAAAAAGATATAATTTATTCTAGCGATGAGTTCTGCCGCATTTTTGGTTTCGATATAGGCAAGAAATGGACTTACAAAGAATTTTTGTTAGGCATTCACCCTGAAGACAGAAACCTGGTTAAGGATGCAGTGAAAGTTTCTCATGATAATAGATCACCTTACGATATTGAATATCGGATTATACTGCCTGATGGCAAAACTAAGCACATTCATGCAAAAGGGATAGTGACAGTTGATAAGAACAAAGATGCTATAAAAATGTCAGGCATAGTGTTAGACGTAACCAATATCAAGAATGCTAATCTAGAGAAGGAAAGGGTCTCTGCTGAGATAAGAGATTTATATGATAATGCTCCCTGCGGATACCACTCGCTGGACAAGGACGGTATTTTTGTCCGAATAAACAATACTGAACTTTCATGGTTCGGATACACTCGCGAAGATATTGTCGGGAAGAAGAAGTTTACCGACATCTGCACATCGAATAGCCAGGAGGTTTTCAAAGAAAATTTTCCGCAATTCATGAAACTGGGAACTGTGCGTGATCTTGAGTTTGAAGTAATCTGCAAAGACGGCTCGACCAAAACTTTATTACTAAACGCGACTGCAGTTAAGGATGATTCGGGTAATTACATCATGAGCCGATCCACAATGATTGATATAACCGAAAAGATAAAACATCAACTATATCTATCTGGCATGGAAAAGTATAAAACCCTCTCTATTATGACGAGAGGGATTGCCCACGATTTCAACAATCTGCTTACAGGGATATACAACTACATCTATCTGGCAAATACTCAGTCCAAGGAAGACAAGGTTTCTAGATATCTCCAATCAACACTGGAAACTATTGAGCGCGCAAAAAACCTGAGCCAGCAGCTTCTGACATTTACGGGGGATTGCCCTCCAATTAAAAAGAGACAAGCGCTTTTCCCTTTCATTAAGAATACGGCTGAATTTATAATCGCTGGAAAAAATATCATGTGCAAATTCAATATTCCAGATAAAATATCACAATGCTATTTTGACAAAAATCAGATTGGGCAAGTAATTGATAATATAATAATTAATGCAGTGCAGGCAATGCCAAATGGCGGAACTATTGTTATTTCCGCTGAAAATATAACAATTAAAAAACACGAAACCCCCACTCTGCGTGGAGGCGAGTATGTCAGGATATCCATTAAAGATAGTGGCATTGGAATACATGATACAGTTTTATCGAAAGTCTTTGACCCTTTCTTCTCTACGAAGCAGGGAGGCAGCGGACTGGGACTGGCTACAAGTTATTCAATAATAAAAATGCATAACGGGAGCATCACGGTGGAATCTGAGCAGGGCAAAGGAAGTACATTCTATATTTACTTGCCTGCCTCCTTAAAGACGGCCGAGAAGACTGGAGTAAAAGAAGAACCTGAGAGATCTCATTGTGGCAAAGGCCGGTTTCTTATTATGGATGACGAAGAATATATCAGGCAATCGCTTAGCAAGATACTCGAAAATATGGGCTACAGCGTTGAAAGTGCTTGCAACGGCGAAGAGGCTCTGGATTTATTTCGTAAATCCGAAAAATCAGGTAATCCTTTTATTGCTGCAATTTTTGATATGACAATACATGATGGCATGGGCGGTGAGGAAACAGTAAAAAAACTTCGCCATCTCAATTCAGGAATTCCTGTTTTTGCAAGCAGCGGATACTCTGACATTAAAACACTTGATTTCCTTGAAAATTATGGGTTTAATGACTACCTGCCCAAGCCATATAGGGCTGAGGATTTGGAAAAATTGCTTAACAAACATTTAAATAATTTTTCTAAAGAAACAGTCGGAACAAAAAAAAACAATAAATTCGATCAAGCCACAGCTATGCCGATAAACGCAGATAAGACAAATATTTTAATTTCAGATACCATCCATGCGTTAAATAATCAGAATCATGTTATTATGTTGAATATATCACTTCTCAGTCAGGCATTTAAGGAAATACTTGAAGGGATAAAGAATTTACCTGATGACAGTTTAGACATATCTGTGATCGGATTGCCTATTGAAAATGCAGCCACCACTCTCACTGGGCTTATTGGAGGGATTGAAAGAGGCTCTAAGAAGATTCAAGAAA
>JBAXXY010000276.1:0-2523 GCA_037127655.1 Lentisphaerota bacterium | reverse complement strand
CGATGTCTGCAACAATGCTACAGAGGTGGCGAAGTGAAGATAACAGTCTTAGGCAGCGGCAGCAGGGGCAATTCAATTGTCGTGCAGCATGGGAAAAGTTTGATAATGATAGATGCTGGATTTAAGTTTGACGATATGCTTCAGAGGCTGGAGCAGGCCAATATATCTGCAAGTTCGATCCAGGCTCTATTCGTTACCCACGGACATTCCGATCACACGGATGGAGTCGCGGACTTAAGCCGTCATGCTTCAATCCCCGTCTTTCTGACCGAAGAACTGTTCATTTGGGCAGCTGAATCCAGCAGAAATGGAAAAGCCTTGTCTAACTTAAGCAGGAACAATGTCAAATTCTTTACCGTACAGGACAAACTTCATATAGAGAGTTTTGAAGTCATGCCTATTCCTGTGTCTCATGATTCCATCTCTCCCGTCGGATTCGTCATTGAGGCTGATGGAATTAAACTTTCCATCGTAACAGATGCCGGAGACATACCAAGCCAGAGCAAGGATGCGATGAAAGATAGCAATGTAATAATGCTTGAAAGCAGCTATGACAACGACATGCTGTGGGCTTCAAAGAGGCATTATCTATTGAAAAAGAGAATAGCCGGATCAACAGGGCACCTCAGCAATGAAAAGAGCGCAGAGATAGTCTCAGAGATACTGTCCGGCAGGACAAGTGATGTATTGCTCCTGCACTTGAGCCAGGAATGCAATACCCCTGAATTGGCCAGGAAGGCAGCACTTGAAAAGAATCCAAATTTGAAAGACGGCTCCGTTAATCTCCATGTCGCCAGTCAGGATGAACCGTTGTCATTCTGTATTGAACGATGCATTAAATACTAATATTCAAATATATCAAAAAGTAATGAGGTGATAATATGGATAAGAATAAAGTTGAAAAACAATCCCAGAAACAGAAAAATAAAACTGAATATCAAGAAATTATAAGATTAGCCGACTGTATAAGCTTAAAGCTCAACAATGATGAATGGGCTTACTTCCAAAACGATAAAACAATGCAAAAAAAATTCATAAAAAGATTATCTAAATCACGCGCTGTAAAACAATTAATAGACTCCAAATCCAGCTTCAATATCAATTCTCTGACTGAGCCTGACATAGAAGTAATAAAGAATGCTGTTAGCTTGCTACAGGAAGATCTATTTGACGCAATGCCTTGATGAAAATAATGAGCAAGAAGTAAATCCCATTAATATCTCAAAAAAGCCGGATATTGTCGAAAGAAATGTAGCATCATTTTATCAATTATGCTTTTAGAATAACATTTCTTTGAGAAATTAAAGACTTATGAATATTTTTACTTTAACCATATGGAGTAACAAACATGAAAAACAATAACAATAAATTAGATACTTCTGAACTAAAACGCTTCATTGATGCAAGTGATAGAAAATCCTTCAAAAATAGTAATGAATACTATCGTTTCCTTGCAATCAATATCATGGCGAAACTCCGGGGTAAAGAGCTGACTAGAGATATGTATATGAAAGCAGAAGAGGAAGCGAAAGATTTTTGGGATTATTTAGACCTTGCAGACTCTGTTAAAACCATACTCAACGACAGTGAATGGAGCAAGATTCTTTATAGGGAAGCAGAAGAGGAAGCAGAAGATTGTTGGAGTTATCTAAACCTTGCAGGTTCTGTAATAACCATACTTAATGACAATGGATGGAGCAGGATTCTTTATAAGAAGGCTGAAAATAAAGCTGAAACCTGTTGGGAATATCTAAAACTTGCAGAATTTGCAATAACCACACTCCAAGACAATGAAAAAGGCAGAACTTTTTATAAAAAGGTTGAAGAGGAAGCTAAAAGTTGTTGGGATTATCAAATTCTTGCGGAATTTTTAATAACCACACTTCGAGACAATGAAAAGGGCAAGATTCATTATAAAAAGGCTGAAGAGAAAGCTGAAGATTGTAAAGACTATAGGTGGCTTGCGAGTTCTGTGATAAGAACCCTTCAGGACAGAAAATGGGCAAAATCTTTATACAAGAAGGGGGTAGAGAAGGTTTCCTCTAGTGCTGACTATACGCATCTTGCATCCTCTGTAAAAACTATACTTCAAGACAATGAGTGGAGCAGGATTCTTTATAAGAAGGCTAAAAAGAAGGCTAAATCTAGTTGTGACTATAAGTGCCTTGCAGACTTTGTGATAACCAAACTTCAGGACAATGAAAGAGGCATGATTCTTTTTAAGAAAGCAGAAGAGAAAGCAAAAGATTGTTGGGATTATCAAAAGCTTGCCAAATCTATTAAAGAGACGCTAAAGGACAAAGAATGGGCAAAATCTTTGTACGAAAAAGCAGAAGAGAAAGCTGAAAGTTGTAGTGACTATAGGTGGATTGCTGAGTCTGTGATAGAAACCCTAAAGGACAAGAAAATGGCTAAAATTCTTTTTACGAAAGCTAAAAAGAAAGCAAAATATTGGTGGGATTATCAAGAGCTTGCCAAATCTATTAAAGAGACGCTAAAGGACAAAGAATGGGCAAAATCTTT
>JBAXXY010000275.1:0-2534 GCA_037127655.1 Lentisphaerota bacterium | reverse complement strand
GTTATTAAGTTCATAGTCAAATCCTTCGTTCTTATGTTGATTATAATCAAATTTTAACTCTGTGATAATTTTGCTCACTTTACTAAATACTCCCATTTCATTAGTATATGCCAAAGCTTTTCTGAAAGGCTCTCCGTTAAAAAGAAGCTCACCGTCATCAGACACTTCAAGAACTGCCAAGTTTCCAAAGAAATGCTTTTTAAGGTAAGGCGGGACATCAAGGTAAACATCGCCGAAATTGTATCTTGCTATTGAGAGAGTATTTCTATGTAGCATTTTCGTGACATAAAAATTCTTATCGTATTCAAAACATGTGACCTTTTCTCCTGTCAACAGTGTAAGTGTAGCCGTTCTATCAGGGTTAAGTTCACATTTTTCGAGTAATAAACAATCCACAGAAACTATGTCGCTGTATCTGGTTAAAGCCTTTTCCTCGTCATCATCCATAATCGGCAAACTCGTATCGGAAAGCGAAGCATTAGCCATTAAACCAAGCCTTTCTTTTTTAGCTAAAAGTTCATTGTATAACTCTTTTATGTAGTCAGGTTCATCATCAGATAAATCTAAATAAACAGACTCAAGGATATTCTTTAACTCTGATGGCAATTTAATGATCTGTTTTTCTTTTAAAATCATCCATGTTCTCCAAAGAACGAAAGGATGATAGACCATCGAATTATTCTTTCCCAAAGCGTCAATAAGTGTTTCTTTTGTATTTGCCTGATAAAGATTCCCTGCCGTGATTAAAACCTCAGGACTTTTTGCTTTACGGTTAGAAATATCATGCCTCCACAATCTCCCCATTCTCTGAATAAGCATATCAGCAGGCGCAAGTTCAGTTATCATAAAGTCGGCATCGATGTCAACACTTTGCTCTACCACCTGAGTAGAAATCAGAATACAGCCTTTCCTGCGTTTCCCTTCTTTACCAAGTTTCTTCATCCAGAGACTTTCAAGCTTTCTTCTTCTTTGAACCGTAAACTTTGAATGGAGAAGGCCGATACGAAAAGTTCCTTCGTGCGCTAAATTCTTCACAAGTTTGTATGTATTCTGAGCGGTGGCAACCGTGTTATTTATCCAGAGTACAGATTGTCCTTTTTCAGCTTTTGCAACGGCTAGTTTGGCGATCTCATTAATTTGACAGGAATAATCGAAACTGATTTTGACTTCTTTATCTGCTTGCACCTCGCTTCCAATAACTTCACATTTAGCATCTTTCCTGTAAGAAATCAGAGGGTATGCTTTAGGCTCTTTATTCTCAAGATTAATAAACTTTCTTTTTCTTTCGGATGTCAAAGTAGCCGAAAGAATTATCACAGTACATCTGATTTGGACTAAATATTCGACGAGTTTATCCAGGATAGTTCCGGTGTACATATCGTATGAGTGCACCTCATCAAGGATTACTACTTTTCCGGCAAGCCCGAAAGCTCTGACAAAGAAATGTTTTACATTCATCACAGACATAAGAGCCTGATCTACTGTTCCAACACCAAAAGGAGCAAGAAGGGTTCTCTTTTTGGGATTAAACCAAGCTCCTCCTGCGCTAAACTCAACACTTCCAGATTTCAGCATTTCAGTATATTCGTCATTCAGCCAAGCCGAACCGTGAGCAAGCATTACAGGAATACGATCAATGCATATCGCATTAACAAACTTTTGAACTCTTTCATGAATTTTGTCACTGGTAAGCTTAGTAGGTAATGCAAAGTAGCATCCTGAGTTTTTCCCTTCAGATATAAGCTTATAAGCAGAATATAGAGCGGCTTCAGTTTTTCCCGAGCCAGTCGAAGATTCAAGAACATAAACTCCGGGAGCATCTACAATATTTATAAAGTCTTCCTGAGTCTTTCTTGGAGAAAAACCAAATATGCCCTCAAAAGAAAGATTCTTTTTAAGCTCAACTTTAGCAAAACTGCATCCTTTAACAGCTTTTTGAGCTGATTCGGCTGAATTGCAATTTGAAGCAAAATAGTTTTCATCAGACCCAATCCAGTCGGAGACACTTACAAGACCAGCTAAAACTGGAATAAACGACTTTAAGTTTTCAAATTTCCCTTTGTCAGGGATAGCACCTAACTTCTCAGATATTCCTTGTAGAAACCTTTGCCGTTCTTCGCTCCATTGAGTACCCCCATAAATTCCAGAATTCTTGTCTTGAGGATTTACTCTTCGCCCATGATGAATGCCTGCTATTTCCGCAGATGGCGAATTGTCGCATAGCTCATTAAGAAAACATCTTATGGCCGCTTCACTTATTTCTGCGTGATTTTCTTCTGAACCCTCTGGAAATGGAGATACTTTATTCTGCCAGAAATTGCTAAAATATTTCTTTTGAAACCCTGGTGAAATTTTCCCTACATCATGAATCGCAGCTAAAATAACTCCCAAATCTTTCAAACTTTGAAGATTCGGGTAAACTTCAACAAGCCGTTTCGCTACCTCGGCTACATTCGTACTGTGCTCAACAACAGTTATGAATGGCACTGTTTTAGCAATGCATTCAGTATATTTTGGAATGGTAACATCCCTAT
>JBAXXY010000274.1:0-2538 GCA_037127655.1 Lentisphaerota bacterium | reverse complement strand
CATAATAATTTCCCTTATGTTATTAAATTTCAGTACTTCCGGAAATATAATCCGAAAAGCGCATAAGGTACCACTAATAAGCTATTATTCAAGATTTTGGGTGTTTTACCTGCTTAACCAAAGGACTATCAAGGAGGTATTATCGGTCATCTCCAGATATCTTCCAGAGATAAGGTTTGTAGTTTCAAGGCCTGCTGTCTCGCCAGAGCCGCTGACAAACTTGACTTTGTAGTTCTTGCTCAGAATCCAATCGCATATTTCTTTCTGGGTTTTATTTAGTGTATCCAAAGAGTATGCGCCTGAATTGGTGGAGACATAAACGGTATTTGCCTCTAAATCCTTCTTCCCAATGGATGTTTTTATCTGAACAACATTGCCGTGAGCTTTTTTCTTATCCATTTCACGAATAGAAACCTGGTTTGCCAGATCAAAGAAAGAACCCTTTGTGTATTTAATAGGCGCTTCAGCTTCTAATAAACTATCGTAATTTCTTGCGAATAAGGCGGGAAACAATACAGCTCTGGGTTTGAATTTATCCTCCAGTATTCTTGCTAGTTCCAAGGATCGTTTAGAGAGAGAATCTGATTCTAGTATTATTTCGCTGCCGCTTGAAAGACGAAAGTAAAAAGTTCCTAGAAACTGCTCTGGATAACTTCCTTTGAGCTCGACATAGTCAGGGTGAAACGCCTTGTTGCCAAATAGTGTCATTTTAATCCCAAGAGAATCGGAAGACAAAGCGATGCTATTTAACTCTTTCTCAAGGGAGGTGCTATTCTTACTTTTAGTTCCGGAGAGTTCCACAACAGGGTTTAAAATTTTTTCATCAATGAATTTTAGTTCAGCTAAAGAAAGTTTTCTAGCTTTAATATCAGTTTGGATTCTGCCTAAAGGAGATGAACTCAATACCGGAGGAACCTTATCTCTGAGCTTTAAAGGTATATTGCTGCTTATTTTGCCAGTTTTGATTTCGGATTTCTTTTCAGAAAAAACCGTATCTGGAAAATCAGGTCTGTGTTCAACAAATGTAAGGGCAAAACCTATTAAAGTAGCCAGAATAACAGAAATGCCCGAAGTAAATATGGTTGAACCTATAATCCTAGCGCCAAACTCTTTTTCATACATTTTGACAGCTATGAGAGAAGTAAGCATGTACCCAAAACCAAAATAATCAGTCGGCGATATGTCTATAATAAAGAGCGGTAGAAGGAACCCCAAAGCGAGTTTATAAAAGAATGAGATATTAAAAAAGAATAATATCTTTCTTGAGCCTTCCATGGGAAAATTAGACATAAATTTAGTTTTAAGTATGAGCACTGCAATGAAATAGATTATTACAGCTTCAGCTATAGAAATGAATATCTCCCATGGATAATACCAAAGCAAAGCAAGGAGCGCCGGGATAGCAATTCCGCTAAATTCCCAGCCGTAAGTAGAGCTCATCCTTGAAGCAATAAACGCTGTAGTAATTAGTATTATATAGGCTTTTGGAGAAGCTAGAATTGAAGTGGCAAGATTCTCGTACAAATTTGCCACTTCGCTTAACCTGAAGTTTGTAAGCCCAATCAGAATATACTTAACAATCAGAAAGGTAACAACTAGGGTGATAATCAGCTGAAAAGACCCTCTTCTCAAGCCCGATGTCCAAAATTGGTTTGCCGTTAAGGCTACTATCACAAGCCCGATCGAATAAAGTCCATCTCTGTATAGAAAGTCTATTTCAAAATGCTGACTTAAGATTGCGGTTATACAGGGAAAAATAGATTCATCAAAAAGCAATCTCGCTGCCACAGAAACAAGAAGCATAGCAAAAAATCTGTCTCTCCCGAAAAGTTCTGACCAAAGTCCTGTTTTTTCACCTAATTTCGAAAAACCCTTTACCGCAAGATAGGTAAAAACAGCTTCAATTATAATCGCGACAGCGCTCCAAGGTTTGAGGATTATTAGCGGCACCAGATACCCTGGAACAATCAGACCGGAGATATTCCAACCCAGTCTGAGATTGAAGAAAGAGATGACAAAAAGTCCTACCCAAATGGTTGTTATCAGGGAAACTGCCAGACTGCTTTCAGGAAAAATATCCATTTACACAATTTCGGATTTGGAATTGATGATTTAAAGAATTTAACCGCCAAGATCACAAAGTATAGCACAGGAAAAAGCAAGATTTTTTTACCAACCCATGAGAGGAATGAGTATGCTTCTACAGAATTCCGATAATTGATTTTGCTGCCATTGACGATGGGGAAATTATTTCATGAACTCCGATTTTACGGGCTTTTTCGATATTATTCTCGTTCTCAATTCTTGTTATTATTTTGATGTTTTCGGGATGCTTCACATTTTCCAATGCTTCCTTGATAGTCAGAGTAGCAAGAATGTTTTCCGGATCACGGTCAAAAACCGTTATTACTGCTTTAGCTTTCTTTATATTGACTTCTTCAAAAGTTTTTACCGAAGAAATCAAACCTTTAAAGATTATATAGTTGTCATCCTGCTGGGTGCTTACAGCTTCAAGAGAGTTATCAATTATGACATAGG
>JBAXXY010000273.1:0-2577 GCA_037127655.1 Lentisphaerota bacterium | reverse complement strand
GTACTAGACAATCCAAACAGAGATGCAAAGTTGGGTAAATGTTTTTCAATATCAAAGTGGAGGATATCTTCTTCATTTATGTTTCGCCAAGTCATTTCGGCATGGTTATAGTCGCCCTGGGCAAATAAAGCCGCATTAAGAGCTCCAACAGAAGTTCCAGATATAACAGAAATATTCTGTGAAACTCCAAATTCCTCCAAAGCTTTCCAAACCCCAATTTGATAAGCACCTTTTGCTCCACCCCCTGAAAATACTAAACCGATTTTCATGCTTTTCTTTTGTATGTTATTCATCATAGTAATTTTAAAAACCTTTGGTTATTTTTTACTATTTCCTAATAGCAATATTAGGGTTTTTGGTAATATCAGCAAGGTCGTCACAATACAAAAGTTTTCTATCTTTGATTACTTTGCGTTTATTGACAATACCTTGAAGTTTAGCCATTCTTCTGTATTTTCCTATTTGGGCTTTATAGTGATCATACGCTTTTATTCTCGCATCAATCAATTCTAACTTTCAGCCTGCAACAAATTGCTATCATTCAAAAGGCCTGGATAAGTCATTACAAGTTTCGCAAATATTGTTAATGTTGTCGACATTTTCTTGTTCTCTATTTTTAATTTCTGTAAAAGCAACCCATGCTGATTCGCAATTTTTCCAAGCTGTTTCAAATTTTTCGATAGAACTTTGCTTCTTACATTCTTGAGATAAAATGAAGTTCTCTTTAAAATTTCCATGAATCTGTTTGGGCATAAGTATTTATCCTCTTTATTCCTGAACAAAGCAATTTTCTTTTCTCAAATATCCTCCGCACTTGGGACATTTATCGGGCATTTTATCACCTAGCAAACTTTTTATTGGGTAGAAAATATTCTCTTTCTCAATGCCATTTTTGTCTATACTTTTGCAAGGGACATAAATAAATAAAGGCGGTACCTCTGCCTTTTTTTCAAAGCTATAAAATCTTGTTGGGAAAAAACTTCCTGGTACCTTGCTTCTAAATATCATTGTTTCTTCAATATCGCAAGTCGGACAACTTACAGAAAAATATTTACGATTATATATGCTTGGAATTACCATATTTGCCCCATCAGAAAACTAAATTGTTGTTTTTTAAGTTGTAGATAGCTTTTCAATTATTTTCCCAAATTGTTTTTTATGTTCCATATGTCCATTAACTAAAGAGGATACATCCATATTAACTAAATTTTTAGAATCAATATTTATTTTAGTTATTCCTATAGGTTCGCTCATAAAAGCATTAGCAACTTTATATAGATTCTTAAGAATTCCATCATTGACTGAATAACAGTTAAATATGGCTCCTTGTACAGCTTTTGTCGCTTTGCTCCAATCTTTTCTGTGATTGCCAACTGCTCCACCTAAAAGATATACATCTTTCACTATTGGGTATTCCTTTGTAGATAATGCTTCTAATGTATAGTATATAACTCTTGCTCCGAGAGAATGCCCCATTAAAATAAAGCCATCAGTGTTTTTTGTTCTGGCTAGTAGATCTGCAAGTAGGACTCCAGTCATTTGTGCCTTTACTATTGTAATGTGCCAAGGGTTATTTATTAGGCTAGCTATAAATGCAAGCCAGCCTAATGGAGCTAATTTTTTTGAGGCTTGTTTGGTAGCTCGTTTAGCAAGTTCTATTAAAGTTTGATTGGTTACCTTATTTGTAATGCTGGTAGAAGCCAGCATCCCTAGTTTAACTAATGTTCCTGCTTCC
Organism: Lentisphaerota bacterium; assembly: GCA_037127655.1. GTDB lineage: Bacteria > Verrucomicrobiota > Lentisphaeria > Victivallales > GWF2-38-69 > GWF2-38-69. The sequence goes on along the minus strand of JBAXXY010000273.1, from coordinate 842 downwards.
CATTCTATTCCATACCATGGATTGCCTTTATATTTTTCAGAAACTGCGCTTTTCCAATCTGAAAAATCTTGGCTCTTTTGAGATATGAAGCCATTAATAAATACAACTCCTGAGCCAGTTCCTCCTTTCAACTTTTGGATTTTAAAACCCTTGATTGAACCAAAGTAATTATTACTAATCACTCCACCAATTCCTCCTCCCAAAGCTGAACCTGTCGCAGTAATAATTGCTAAGCCTCCAGCAACGCCTCCAGGACCAATAGCTGCCAAAGAAGCACTTGTTAAAGCTGCCCCACTTAGAGTGCTTATGGCTGTTCCAGTAGCAGCTTCACCAAGAATCCCTAAGGATCCAAGAGCTGCTGCCAACGAGGGAGCAGCAAGGTAGGCTAGAGGAGTAATAACTACACCAGCTACAATTCCACCAGTTATTAATCCTGCTTTATAAAAATTCCACTTATCGCCTTTAAGAAGGTTTTCATAATCTTTTAAGTCATCTATTCGTATATACAGCTTTTCAAAGCCAGCAATACTGCCATCATGTTCTGCACAAAACCAATTAGGCCAATTATTTTTTAATGACTCCCAAAAACATTCATCATCTTTTCTTTCTAATGGAATATATTTTGCCATGTTGGAACAGACCCTGCACTCTACAGTATAATTTTTACAGGCACAACATTGGTAAGCATTACGAGTAAAATGACTATGTGTAGTTTCTTGGTGATCAGTTTTGTTATAGCACCAAGAACACCATTTGTTTTCCAAAAAGTTCATTTATATATTTCCCTATGCATAATTTTTCAATAGAAATGATATCTAGGTTAATCATATATAAGAATGGTA
>JBAXXY010000272.1:0-2579 GCA_037127655.1 Lentisphaerota bacterium | reverse complement strand
GAGCACCATAAACCTAAGCAGCAGCTCGTAATCGGCTGAAGTGCCTAATTCAAGCTTGTAGAGCCCAAATTTATCATAAACTCTTTTTAATATGAAAGTCGCAGGATGAGGTGGCATCCATCCATTATAGAACTTCCTGCAATCGTACTTGCCGGACTTCCAGTACCGAACGGCCTTATTCGTATTCCTGGCAGATAAAAATACTAAATTTCCATAAATAGACTCTACTTCTGAATCATTGAAGCTTTCCATTACCTTAGATAATGTGTTCTCATCGAAAAATATATCATCTGAATGAAGTATCCCGATTACTTCCCCTGAGGATAGATTGATTCCTTTATTAAGAGCATCATATACACCCTTGTCTTTGCCGGATACAAATAATTTAATTCTATCAGAGTATTCGTTGATGATCTCCATTGTCCCATCGGAACTGCCTCCATCTATTATAATGTGCTCTATAAAAGAGTATTTCTGCGAGAGAACAGATTCAATACAATTTCTGATTGTATTTCTGCTGTTCAGAACAGGAGTAATAATAGAGATAGTTTTCAAATTATCAGCAAACTACAGATAGGTATTTAAAAGACATTTTAGGTGAATTCTATCACAAAGGAAAGAAGTTTTCACACAAAGAAAACACCCAGAGAGATTTTTGATAAATATTTTTTGAGACTCTCAATGTTTTTTTAAGAATCAATAAGCTATAAAGAAATTGGAAAATTTCTTCTGCAGACCATAGATAATACAAAATTCTTTTATGGAATACAAAAAATGAAAAAAACTCTACTTTTTAGCGCTATCGTAGCAATTACAGCTCTTTCTACTATAAGTTCCTGGGGAGCAAAATATCAGAAAACCAGTTTTACACCAGTTCAACTATCCGTCTGGTCTGGAGTGCCTAACTGGCCTCAAGCAAGATATGTGGACGGACTACGACTTGGAATACCTTTTGCGGACTCTACATATGGAACAGAAGAAACGCTAAATGGTTTGGAACTTTCAATAATGACTCAATCAAATCATATCAATGGTCTCCAAATCACATTTCTTAATATCATGTCAGATGACATGAATGGCATGCAATTAGGGTTCTTTAGCATGGGGCAGAACCTGAAGGTCTTTCAGCTAAACGCTTATAATTTTTATGCTTCTTCTAGCGGAGTTCAGATGGGTATTGCTAACATAGGCGGCTACGATGCGCATGGTCTCCAGTTAGGATTGGGCAATTTCACAGGGGAAAATTCAACTGGCGCCCAGATTGGGATTGTAGAGTATTGCGATAAATATGAAGGTTTCCAGATGGGAATACTCAATCTTAGCAGTGATTCAAGTTCGGATCTTTTTCAGATCGGGCTTTTCAACTATTGCGATAATGGATTTCTCCCATTCTTTCCATTCTTAAACTTCAGCACATTCGAGGGCAGAGAAAACCGCTATCCAAGGGCACTTAATTACCTTACTCCTGAGGAAGAACAAGACTGAGTTAAGTGAAGAGTTCATCAAGTTAAAAGAGCAAAGACAAGCAATAAGAACCCAGTCCCCAGTAACAAGCTTACAAACTCTCCAAAATTCTGTCTTTTATCTTCACAGCCCTATTCCCTGCATAGATGGAATAAGGTTCCAGATCTTTGGTAGCTATTGATCCTACACTAAGGACTGAGTGGGTTTTCATGGTTACGCCAGGGCAGACTACAGATCTGGTGCAAACCCACGCTCCATCCTCTATGGTTATTCCTTTGACAATCAAATCAAATGAAAATTTGGTATAATCGTGATTGCCGCACAAAAGCAAAGCGCTTTGAGAGAGGCAAACATTTTTTCCGATAATAACCTGTGCTAAATTATCTATCCATACCCCCTCGCCTATCCAAGAATTATCGCCGATTGAAAGTTTCCAGGGATATTTAATTCTCACAGAAGGTTTGATATTAACTTTTCTGCCTATTATTGCTCCAAATAACCTTAAAAGAGTAACTTTGGTTCTTGAACATGGGAACAACGGATTTTGGAAAAAGATTGCGCTAACTAGAAACCATAGAAATGTAACAAAGAAACTTCTGCCAATTTTATAGTCTCTTTTGTTGTAGTGTGATAGATCAACAACAATATTGCTCATAGTCTCCCCTATTAATAACCAAACATATCTTCGTATTTGCTGATCAATTCTTTAATGTTAACGGACTTCTCTGAAGCTATTCTAGCCCCATGACACCATTTATTAAATTCTTCCTGATCCATTTGAGCAAGCTTTATGAGTGTTTCTACAAACATTTCATAATTATCTAAAGGAATGTCCCAGCCTGCTTTTAAGGAAGAAAGTTCTCTCCATTGAGTCTTGTCGCTTATTATCACGGGTCTGCCTGAGGACATAGTCTCTAAAATAGCATGCCCGAAGTTTTCTCCTAAAGTCGGCATAAAAAGGGAGTGGTTCATGGATATAATCTCGTTTAATTTGTCGGGAGTTACCGTACCTTTGTAATTAACCAGGATATGAGCAGGTAGTTTGCCTATCAACTCCAGACATTCAGACCAATAATCTTCATCATATACCTGACCATAAATGTCATATATAATTT
>JBAXXY010000271.1:0-2607 GCA_037127655.1 Lentisphaerota bacterium | reverse complement strand
CGCCAATAAATAATACAATAGTAAAAGGATATTTAAATTATAATGCTTCACTTCCCCCAATTCGTACAGCAACGGATATGGAAAACCTGATGGCGGGTTATGTATTTTAATAATAATTAAATTTATTCTTAATTTCTAAAAGAACTCAAATTAAAAACATTTCCCCGCGGATTCTTATCTGCGGGGATTTTTGTTTATATGCAATACATGAATTCGATTTTATGAAAGGATGTGGGGATCCCGTACGCTTTGGAAAGTTAGATTGTTATGGGATTAGTTTTTCGATAATGTCAGTAAAATTGTAGGAATTAGTTGCGCTGGACTCTGAGCCAAAGGCTGCTGCCTTGAAGACATATTTCGTCCCGCTCTTCAGGCCAGTAACAACTCCTGTGGATTTGAGCATAAGCTTGCTGTACCACTCCTGATTTTAATCAGACCCAAGAGCAGGCATGAACAATAATAATATTGATAGAAACAGCATATACTTCACGGGATTATGATTATTTAATTTAAGGTAAATTGCCTATTTACAAATCATTCTGTTAATGATATTAAATATGTAAACTTAAAGAGTTTATTTACAATTTATAAAAATAATCAAAAAGGAAAAAGGATATGAATAAAGTTCAGGGAATAGCAGTCTGGCTGATTGCTACACTGTATGTAATCTACGAACTTTTTATCACAAATGGTTTTTACGGTGTATCACTGCAGCTTCAGCAGCACGACTTAAGTTTATCAGTTAACTCAATAGGCTTGCTTGCGGCAGTATCGAGTTTGGTATATGCTTTCTGCCAAATCCCTGCAGGGATACTCGTTGACAGATATTCGATAAAAGTAATATTGTCAATTGCGGCTCTTTTTGTAGCAGCAGGCATGTTTATCTACAGTCAGGCCACAGGAATCAATGCTTTGCTTCTGGCAAGAGTCGCCATATCAATAGGGTCAGCCTTTGCCTTTGTAAGCACAGCAGTACTCATAGGCAGATGGCTTGCCAGAGATAAGTTTTCATTGTTTTTTGGTTTAACACAATGCCTTGGAAATGTGAGTGTCGTATTTGCAAATATGTTCCTGCCTCAAATCATTAAATTCACTAATGGATGGAAGCATACAAGCCTTATTCTGGGAATCATAGGAATAGTCGTCGTCATAGCTCTTGCAATTATAGTAAAAACCAAACCAAAAGAAGAAAATATCAGGAATGAAATTGCAGAAGAGAAACCAGGAGTTCTTGAAGTCTTCAAGGAGCTGGCTGCTAACAAGCAATTCTGGATAGCTGTTATTTTTGCAGGGATGCTTCTAGGGACATTATTTAATTTCGGTGCAAACTGGCTGATAAGTTTCCAGAATGTTTTCGACTCAAATGATCTGAGCCACTCTGCGATGGTTAGTTCCATAATGTTTTTGGGAGTTGCTGTAGGAAATCCTGTATTCGGTGCACTGTCATTGAAACTGCGTACCCGCAGAAAGCTTATTATTTTTGGAGCTATGATGAGCACTGTATTGCTTCAAGTCCTTGTTGTTATGGTTTTAGATAAAAAACTTGCCGAAGTTTTATACTTCTTTTTCGGTTTCTTCTGCAGTAGTGCTGTCCTGGTCTATTCTGTAATTATGGATATTCTTCCTCCAAGGCTTAATGGGATGGGTGTAGGAATATGCAATACTGTAGTTTACCTCTGCGGAGCTATACTAAGTATTCTCATTGCTGCAGTGATGAAATATGCAGCAACTATTTTAAAAGCAGATACTTTGACTACCGATCAGATTGCCTTTTCTCTTTTCTGTGTAGCCATGACTGTTGCATTTGGACTAAGCTTTTTTATTAAGGAAAGTTTTAAGCAAAATTAATTTCAATAACAATAATAATACTGGTGGATAATATGAAAACATGGATCAAAAACCCAAGAGCAATTTTTGCTGATAATGCTGAAAATGGATTAGTAATAGAAAATGACAAAATAACTGAATTAGTGCCGAAAGGGAAAACTCCGACCTCTTCCGTAGATCAGGTAATAGATGCTTCTGACCTTGTAGTTATACCCGGATTAATAAGCACTCACCATCACTACTACCAGACACTGACCCGTTCTTACAGAGATTCTCTTGATAAAGAGCTATTTGACTGGCTTACTACCCTGTACGAAGTCTGGGGAAGATTGACACCAGAAACACTGTACACATCGAGCAAGACAGCGATGGCAGAATTGCTTCTATCAGGATGCACTACCTCCGCTGATCATCATTATGTATTTCCCAAAGGCCTCGAAAATGCTACAGATATTCAGGTGGAAGTAGCCCGCGAGATGGGCTTGCGCTCGATTATTACCCGCGGATCAATGAATTTATCCAAAAAAGACGGCGGACTGCCTCCTGACTGCGTAGTACAAAATGAAGATGTTATTCTGGCGGACTGCGAAAGAGTAATTAAAAAATATCATGAAACCAAAGAAGGAGCGATGGTGCAAATAGCTCTTGCTCCGTGCTCTCCTTTCTCCGTTACAAAATCAATTATGCAGAAAACTTCAGTTCTGGCTAAAAAATATAATGTAATGATGCATACACACCTTTCAGAAACGGAAGATGAAAATAATTTCTGTCTTAAAATGT
>JBAXXY010000270.1:0-2608 GCA_037127655.1 Lentisphaerota bacterium | reverse complement strand
ATCTGAAATATTTGGATCTACACTTAGCCTATTTTCAGGAATTCTTGAAAGGATAGGCCTATATCTCGGAGCTCTTGTCGAAACAAACTTTTCTATTCTCTCTTTTCCTTTTTGCACATTTATTACTAGGTTATCAGAGAGATGTTTTTGTGCTTTGGTAATTACTGCCTCTCTAATTTGAGAAAGGGAAATTTCTGCATCTTCAAAAAGTTCTTCTGTATTTTCGGAAATATCGAAGCTAGTTCTTTCTGAACGAACATTTTCGTCTAAAAACTTAGAACTCACATAACAAGCATAAATATAGTCGCCATTAGCATCGCTTATCCTTCCATATAGTCCAGGGATTTTTCCGGCAATAGATTCTTCTTTAACAAGGCGATTTGCAGCACATAATGCAATAAAATGCGGTTTTTGGGAATTAGCTCTCAATCTGACATGAGTTAACTCAAAGCTTTGATCTTTAATAGTAACACTATCAGGAACTGCGCTAGTGGACATATGTTTTTCATATATATTTTCAAGTTCAATTTTTTCTTGGTCATCAATAATCGTAATTTCAGGGGCTCCACCATCTTTAACAAAATACCATAAGCAATGTTCAAATAAACTATTCGCAATTGCCTCTGCTGTCTTTCTCGATGCTTGCTGATATTTTTTTATAAAACCATCCAGGTAAACAGATGTTTCCTTTTTAGAGGCAGATTGAGCTTCTACAGTGATTGGATCACTGACACCAGTTTTTGAATTGAAACTAAATTTTCGTAATTTTAGACAGCTATCATCATCTAAATAATGGCTTTCCACTTCAACCTTTTGAAATGCTTTTAACCATAGAAGTCTTCCAATCCCACGACATCCTTTATCTGCTTTGTGCTCACTGTCTAAAGTCTCGAAAGACTTCATGTTTTCATTATTAAAACCAATTCCATTATCAACTATTTTAAATCCAATAATATCTTCGAGAGGTGTTGGCCCAGGTTTATTTGTTCCATCATTGGATGGGAGATAGGCTTGTTGCTTCCTTAGAATATAAACAGAAATTTTTCCATCAGATGAACCCAATTTAGCTTCTTCGATAGAGTGAATGGAATTAACAACTGCTTCAAAAAGAGGCATAAGACCGCTACTTTTTGGCAAACTAGTATTTCGTAACCGACCGTGCAAATTAGTTATCATATTCATTTTACTGCTCCTAAGTCAAAACCGGGAAGTTCTGGAGAATCATCTTTTCCTTTACCGAATTTTTTAGTTTTCTTTTCCACTTTTTCATCTGAACTTAAATCTGGACTCTTGGTCACTTCAGTAAGGTTTTTTATTTCTAGACTGTAATCGTCATGATCCCATTCACATTTCTTGAGTACAGCTTTAGGAATTTTTTTAATAGTAAGATTCGGAAATTCTGTTGGGTTGCATTTGAAAGCCGAACAACAGATTAGCAGTGAACGCTCAGTCCCGACTTCATCGCTGATTTTAGTCAGCATGTCTCTGCTCATAAACTGCGTGGTTACATAGATATAATCTGATTCAGTACTATAACCGTGAATCCAGAAATATTCATCGCTAGGCTTATAGGTAAATCCCTCCAGCTTGCACATCGCTTCCGCAAGCATTTCAGGTTTAAATTCAGGATTAATAACAGGATTTCCCCATTCATCATCTTTTATCAATGTAGGACCAAGTTCATAAAAACGGAAACCTCCACCGCCTTTCCAGTTTACAGATTCTGTAATTCCACCCATGTCTTCGCCGTCAATAACTTTTTTCAAACGCGGAATACAATGGGTATAACAATGCTCACCCAATTCAATTCCAATCCATCGCCGTCCCATCTTGTGTGCTACTGCAGCCGTTGTAGCAGAACCAAGAAATGAGTCGAGGACAAGGTCTTTTTCTTTTGTAGATAATTGAAGAATTCGTTGTATAAGCCTTTCTGGTTTTGGTGTAGCAAAAACATTATTGTTATCAAATTCTTTAACTTCTCTTTTAGCCTCTTGATTATCTCCAACTTCGTCACGGAACCAAAGTGTTTTAGTAACACTTCCCTCTTGAACATCAGATAAAAAACGTTTTATTGAAGGAACATTATTCCCGTCTTTGCCAAACCATATTCGATTCTCTTTTATAAGTTCATCAAATTTTTCTTTTGAAACACGCCAACAATAACCAGCAGGCGGATTCACAATTCTACCTTTGGGAGTTTTGATTGGATAATCTGTTGCTTTAGAATATGTCTTTACTGATAAATCGCTTGATTTCCAAACACCACGTACATCATTATCATAGTTCTTATATCGATTGTTCATTTCCTCTGTGCGAGGAAGTAAATGTGGACGCCAAATTTCTTTATTTTTTGCATAAACAAGAATATGATCATGACTGTCAGACAGCCATTTTGCATCATTTTGAGGAGAATATTTCTTTTCCCATATAACATTATTTATAAAGTTGATTCTGCCAAATATTTCATCGCAAAGGACTTTCAAATAATGGCTTTCATCATCATCAATAGAAATCCACAGTGAACCATCTTCGGAAAGCAATCTATGAATAAGCTCAATTCGGTCTCGAATCAGTGATAGCCAAACAGAATGCTCTAGTCCATCATCAT
>JBAXXY010000269.1:0-2665 GCA_037127655.1 Lentisphaerota bacterium | reverse complement strand
GATTAAAAGATGTAATATTGGAATAATAAATGAAGTATATGGGATAAAAATTTATTTTTCAATCATGTAGGTGATTGTTAGAAAATTTCAATCTGATATAATCCGAAAGTTAAAATGTGCGTAATCATTCCCATCTGAGAAAGTTAAAGAAAAAGCTATGAAAACAAGATTTCAGGCAATTACGATTTGGTTAGTTGCGACTTCGTTTGTCATTTATGAACTCATAGTTAGCAATGGATTCTGCAGTATATCATCAGACCTTCAGACTAATGACTTAAAGCTCTCCATTGATTCAATAGGGTTGCTTGCAGCTGTGCCCTGTCTGGCTTACGCATTATGCCAGATACCTGCAGGGATACTTGTGGATAAGTACTCCGTCAAAAAGGTTCTTTCATCTGCGGCATTATTGGTTTCTGCAGGAATGGGAATTTATAGCTTTGCTCAAAGCGTAAATGTCCTATTAATATCGCAGATTCTGATATCAATCGGTTCAGCTTTTGCTTTTATTAGTACAGCAATATTGGTGGGAAGATGGTTCCCGAAAGAAAGATTTTCATTGTTTTTCGGGATTACAGAGTGTCTGGGGAATCTAAGCGTCGTAACTGCAAATATGTTCCTGCCTCAGCTCATTCTTTATGCCAAAGGATGGAGGGTTGCCAGTTTGATCCTCGCAATAATAGGTATCGTAGTATTTATAAGCATTCTTCTCATTGTTAAATGCAGACCTGAAGGGCTGATGCAACACACAGTTAGCAATAAGCCAAATAGTTTTAAACTGTTCAAAGAGTTAGCTGGCATTAAGCAATATTGGATCGCAGTCGTTTTTGCAGGGCTGTTCCTTGGAACTCTATTTAACTTCAGCGCAAACTGGCTTATAAGCTTTCAGGATATTTTTGATGCCAATAATCTGAAGCATTCGGCAATGGTCAATTCCTTATTGCTCTTAGGCCTTACAATAGGAAACCCTGCTTTTGGTATTCTGTCTCTTAAACTGCGTGCCCGCAGAAAATTCCTTATTATTGGTTCATTCTTGAGCATGATTCTATTGGTGATTTTAGTTCTGGGACCGGCAATCAGAAGTGACTTTGCCATATTTCTGTATTTCTGCTTTGGTCTTTCAAGCAGTAGCGGGATTCTTGTTTATTCAGTAATCATGGACATATTGCCTCCGGACCTCGAAGGTATGGGAATTGGCATATGTAATACCGTAGTTTATGTAAGCGGTGCTGCATTAAGCCTCATCATAGCAGAAGTAATAAAATACGAAAGCCATTTAAACAGAGACCTGCTGACTTCAAACAAGATGGCGCTATCGGGTTTTTTTATCTCTGTGGCAATTGCGTTCTGCTTAAGTTTCCTGATAAAGGAAACCTTTACGGGTAAAAAAACAGCTGGATAAAGGAAACCTTGTACAAATAGCTTTGGATTTGCTTGGTAAAGATCCACTTATAGTTTATGGACTGAGAATGGTATGGGAGCCACAGTGACAATTGATAAGAATATAATGCTTTCAAGTCAGGATTTGATCTAATTTTTAATGGTTCGAGTAGAAAAGATCTTTAACCTTTTTTAGCATTTGACACCCATATGCAAGATGATAAAAATGGCCCTGTCCTTTGATTATATTTATTCGGCTATTTTTTACTTGAGAAACTAAATATTCACTGAATTTAGCAGGTATAAACAGATCCTCTTCTCCTTGAAATATTTCAATATGAATATCTATGTCTGATAATTTAAATCCCCAATCTTTATAGACTCTTTGGGCATCATATGCTGGTCCTTTTGACCCATATCGGAACAATTCTTGAAGATCACGCATAAAAAGATATTGGATTTCAGGGATTTTAAACAACTCCTTATCAGCAGGACATAAACTAGAATCAAACATCTTAGCAAAAGACTTTGGACTTTTCATTATTTTTTGAGTTATTCCAATCAATGCAAAAGGTATTTTGAAAAGGGATAAGGGTAAATTCGCACCTAATCTAGCATATAGCCTATCCATTTTGCCTAGTGAGGCTATCATTTCTGAATCCGTGTAAATAGGCATAGCACAAGCCAAATCGACTACACAACTGAGGCGCTCAGGAATTGCAAAAGCGCTGGCCATTAGTGTGGGGCCTCCGCCTGATATTCCTATGGCTCCAAAAGAACTAATATTAAGGGAATCTGCTAAATCAGATATATCTTTCGTGTAATCAAGAAGAGTCCATCCGGGACGAAAGCTCGATTGAGATACGCCAGGACGATCTGGAACTATGATCCTGAAACCGTATTCAAGCGCAGGTTTGTGCAAAAGCATAGAATGGACATGGGAACCTGTGCCATGATAAAATATTATGGGATGTCCATTTGGATCTCCGTATTGGTAAAACGCTAGTCGTGTTCCTTGCCTTGTAATCAGGAATTTTACATCTTTTTCAAGGTTTTCTATTTCAGATGCTGACAGTATGCTTAAGCCTTCTTTTTGCTCAAATTGATTACTCATTTTGACTCTTTATTAAATTTATATCAACGCATGTTTGCTTAAAAAACAGTATAAGCATTGTGGATGGTAACAGCACTACTATTCATAATAGTTTATGATAATAATACATTATTTGCTATTAAAGCAGTAATATCAAGTTCTTAGCTACTTAATCTTCTCAAATATTATCCAAAT
>JBAXXY010000268.1:0-2680 GCA_037127655.1 Lentisphaerota bacterium | reverse complement strand
GTTATATATTCCTTGAAGTAAGTTTAAAATAGTTATAATATATACTACCAACAAAGAGGAATAATGAAATATCAGATAGTATTCAAGCGAAAAATAGAGAAGGCTTTGAAAGCTTTGCCCGAAAATATCAAAGACCTGTTTTTTATATTGGTTAGCGATATGAAAGAAAGCGGAGTTTTACAGCCCGGATGGAAGAATTTTTCAAAGCTTGGAAACAATAAATATCACTGCCACCTGACATATAGTTATGTGGCTTGTTGGGAACTTAAAGACAATAAAATTACTATAGAGGTGTATTATGTTGGCAGTCGTGAAAACGCCCCATATTGAGCTTTCAATCAACGGAGAAAGTATTGACAGCCTAGTAAAATGGATCGGAAAGAAGTTTGAAATAAATATTCTTGCCGACCCTGATGAAGAGGTTATAAATCTCGAAGATTCAGATTTCTGGAAGGAAATGAACAAGAATCATGATGGTAATATGCTCAAAGGACGCAGACTTAAAGCTGAACTTACCCAGAAACAGCTTGCCGAAAAGACTGGAATCAAACAGAATATCATTAGCGATTACGAAAAAGGCAAAAGAAAAATCAGTCACGAAGCTTCTAATAAGCTTTACAGTGTCCTGAAATAAAAAAACGACTATCTGGCAAAATTGTGTAGCTCATTACGAACTCTTTGGCCGAAGCGTCCTGTTTCACTCTATGACTTATTACGGATTGGACTATTCAGAATTAAATCTTGCTCCAAACTGGGAATGTACTTGCCGGATATACCGTTCAAAAGGTTTCAAACCGGCAAACCTTGTCGCCTGCTGTACTCGAATGGAAATAGAGCTGATTCATCATCAGGCTCTCTCCGATGCAACAGGATGTGCTATGCTGTATTTAAAGAATTGATAAAGAGTTAAATTTTAGGTTTAATTAAGAATTGAAATAAAAACTAACACAAGGATTAGAAATGAATATTGATGACGAAAATATTTCAACAAATTACTTGCTCTCGTTAAAAGAAATTGCATCATGGGATAATTTATTTTTCCAAGATATTACCCCCCCAATAATAGCAAATATCCCAGCGCTTCAGCGAGGGCTTGTATGGAAACCTAAACAGATTGAACTATTATGGGATTCTATCATGCGAGGAATTCCTATAGGTTCTTTTGTTGTTTGTTCTAAAATCGATTCTCAACAGAGACAAAATATCAAAATAATTACTCATCATTTGCTTGATGGGCAACAACGCTGTAATGCTATCACATTAGGGTTTACACCATTGCCTAAGGAGGGCAAAGATTCCATAATTTGGATCGACTTAAGTCCTAAATCCCTGCCCAGTAGTACTAGGAATTTTCTTATAAGAATAACAACACAAGCTCATCCTTGGGGGTATACTGAAAGCGATTCTGAACAATGCTTATCGGCCACTCAAATCAGAGAATCCTTGAAAAAATATTTGAATGTTAATAAAGATGAAATCATATACTATTGTAGACCAGCGCCAAGAGAATTGCGTCCATATAGTGCTCAGGTACCAGTACCATTATCATTTTTATTAAATTCAGATATATCAAACGCAGAAATATTTTGGCAAACGACAATTTCAAAGCTTAAACCTGTTAAAACACAATGGAGCACTGATGCAGAAAAATTTATTAATTCGATCGAATCAACAAAACAAAAAGAAAAGATCTTTAATGGAATAAAAACAGCGCTGGCGGCAAAAATAATTGCATTAAAAGCTCCTGATGAATTAGTGGAAGAATCAGAACAAGAAAGAAACAATAGTTCACAAACAGCGAATACATCCAATATTGAACATCTTTTCCAACGTTTAAATCAGCAGGGAACACGATTAGAGGGGGAAGAGTTGACATATTCAATGATTAAGGCATACTGGCCGCAATTAGCAGTACCAATTGATGTTTTTGCCCATGGCCGGATGCCTGCCTCGCGCATGGTTTCGCTTGCTGTGAGAATTGCTTTAAGTGATGAAGAACAGTTGCATGGAGGGATAAGCGTTAGTAGGATTAGAAAAATCGCAAAAGAGGATGCTGTTCTGAAACCAAAAATACTTGATTTCATTGGATCTGAAAATAATTCGCCATTGCAGAACGCATGTATTTGCGTAGATAAATGGCTGGGGTTAGAAGAGAATTGTACTTCTTGGGGGGTGTTAAAAGTTCACAGGACGAGCATTGCAATCAACTCACCTGATGTATATTTATTACTCTTGTGGCTTGCCTATCGATATCCGAATACACAACAGGAAATGCATCGTCAACTGACAGGAATGGCTACTTTGATGCATTGGTATGGAATAGATAACGCAAAATTAGCAAATATTATTTTCAAACACTGTAAACATGAATTAACCACAGAAACAATTGTAAACTCTCTGCTGGAAGGAAAAAACTACCTGTTGCCTATGCATTCTCCAGATGAGTTAAGTAATTCGCTAAAAATATCTGCACCAGAAGATGAAAAAGCGTTAAGCACATGGAACTGGTGGAATTGTTTTGTAGAGGGAGAGTTAAAAGAACAACAACGGGAAAGAGAAAAAAACTGGTGGCCATTCATTTGTAAGACTAAAGGAAATAAAGAAATGTTGCTTTATGCTCAGCGCAAATTTTTAGCAGAAAGGTTTCCTGATTATGATCCTGCAAAAAAAGACTTATGGG
>JBAXXY010000267.1:0-2681 GCA_037127655.1 Lentisphaerota bacterium | reverse complement strand
CTATGAAACACTTTACTGAATCCTTGAAGCTTGCTCCATTCAGCACTGAACCATATCGAATGGTTTTGAGTTTAATAAAATGGTATATTTATCAAGGTCGTAGCCGATGAAAAATGAAAAAACATATATTCTTTATCTTGGAGGGATTTTCTCAGAAGAGATAATGTTGACAAATCCGGCAGTCAGCCCAGCCGCTAACCGATGGCAAAAAGGGTTAGTTTCTTCAATAATGAATGCCGGCGAATCCGTGGTTGTACTGGGACACCAGCCGGAGCGTCTCTGGCCGAAAGGGGCATTGCGCATTGGCGACCTATCATCATTACCTGCAAATATGACAGGAATATCAGTACCTTATTATAATGTGCCATTGTTACGAAAATGTAGTCTGAAACATAGTTATCTCAATGGATTCGATGCGCTTTGTCAAAAATACGGTCTCCCAAAATGCATAGTATCATACAACCTTTATTTTCATAATATTGCTACAGGCCTTTATGCGCAGCGTAATTTTAATATACCATGGATACCAATCGTTGCCGATATACCAGAAAATCAAAGTGAATTAACCAAACACGATCAGGCGCTCCACGAAGCTGAAGGACGGATTTTTCTTTCTTGGGGTGTCTGCGAAAGTTGTGCAGATGTGCCAAAACTTCATCTAGATGGAGGAGTAGAAAAAATTCTAAAGCTTCCGATTGTTGCGGAAGGCTCTCCATTCATAATTTTTTTCTCTGGTGCTATGAATAAATGGGCCGGAGTCGAACTTTTAATTCAAGCATTTGCCCGCATATTCCGCAAAGATGTAAAGCTTTGGTTGTGTGGTAAAGCTATTGATGAAGACACTATAACCAATGCAATTTGTGCTGATAAGCGCATAACATATTTTGGCTGCGTTTCGGATAAAAGGCTCGAAGAGCTTGCTGGACAGTCCACCATTATGGTGAATCCGCGAGACTCGAGCTTGCTGGGAAATAAAATGAATTTTCCATCGAAAGTCCTAGAATACTTAACTTACTGCAAGCCGGTAATCAGTACTTGGACTGATGGACTTAGTCCTGAATATAGCGATGTTCTCTTAATCGCAGAAAAAGCTACCCCTGATGGAATTGCAGTAAAAATAGAAGAAATTTTGGAGTGGGATCAGAACAAATTAGCTGAATACGGACAAAAAGCTGCTACATTTCTCTCATCAAAAAAAACATGGGACATCCAGGCGCAGCGATTCGTTAAATTTATAAATAAAATTTCCAATACTTCAAGGAATTAATATATGGCAACATTTGCGATAATTCATAATATTCCAAGTCCTTATCGACTTCATTTATTTACTGCCATTGGGCAAGAGCTAAATAAAAAAGGACATAAGCTTGTAGTGCATTTTTTCGCCCATGGACATTCAGATAGACCGGATAGCTGGCAGAACCCTGACATTCCTTTTCCTCATAAGTTTTGGCGAGATTATGGATTTTTAGTAAGGAATATTGAGTTGCATTTCAATCCGGGACTAATCGTCCATCTATTAAAAAATCCACCAGATTACCTACTTGTCGGTGGTCCTTGGGACTCTCCTACTGGCTTTCTTGCCAGTTTGATCAACCGGGCTAAAGTAAAAATTGCCTGGATGGAAGGAAACACCATTACCCCCGGTCGTATCACGGGTCTGATTGGTTTCTATAAAAAATGTGTTCTTGCACTTTATAATTATATTGCAGTTCCAGGTTTGGAAGGTTCCAACTATATAAAGTTGCTGTATGGCAATAAATATACAAAGTTCCAAAATATTGTGATATTACCTAATTTGGTTGATGAATCTTTATTTAAACCTAAGACTTTATGTTTTTCTGAGAAAAAGGAAGTACTTATAAAGTCTTTGGGCTGCAGATCTGAAGAAAAACTTGCTGTTTGGCCGGCAAGATTGACTCAGGTCAAAGGGATTGTGGAGTTTTTGCGTAATATATCTGTCGAATTACTCCTTAACTGGAAAATTATTATAATCGGAGAGGGGTCATTGGAAAATGAAATATCTGATGTTATCAAGCAGAGAAATTTGTCTGAGAAAGTGATCCTTAAAAATTATATTGAATATCAAAAAATGCCAGATCTTTATTCGTCAGCAGATTTGTTTATACTTGCTTCACTATATGACTCGAACCCCTTATCTGTGATAGAAGCAATGCATTCCGGACTGCCTTTGCTGTTGTCCAATAAAGCAGGGAACTTTCCTGAGGCGTTGGTTGAAGGCGTTAACGGATGGGGTTTCGATCCTTGTAATGTTGCTTCTGTAGTGAAAGCAACAACAAGCGCCTTTACCACAACCGATGACCAACTAGCGTTGATGGGGCAAAAATCTATCGAACGAGCGAAAATTTACTGGGATACTGGGAAGTCCATAAACGCGTTTCTTGATGCAATTATTGCACGATGAGTACTGAAAAAACAAAGCTTCGGTTCAAATAACATGAAATTTATCGAGGTGGTACCATATCTAGGTAATGAATCCTGTGGCGTTATATTCAAAATTTCTGAACCCGACGGGTTACGGAATGCAATAATAAAAATGCAAGGGACTGAATATTACAATTCTTTCAGATTTAATGTTTTTATAATGGATTTTAAAAAAAATACATAAAAAGAGGTAAATTGCTATTTGTAAATATGATATGAAAACACTTCTTCAAATA
>JBAXXY010000266.1:0-2721 GCA_037127655.1 Lentisphaerota bacterium | reverse complement strand
ATGTTTTCCATGACTTTCAATTTGGGTTATGGGATTACAATCCTATTTTTTTCTAGCCCTATTTATCATTTTACTTTGGATCAAATTATCTTTAAGAAAGTACAGACCAACTGCTTATTGGTTTGTCTTCACTGCCTCAGCAATAGTTGGAACTGTTATTTCAGATTTCATAGACAAGACACTAGGACTAGGATACACATATGGGTCTGCTATTCTTTTAATACTCTTATTACTTACTCTTTTGTTGTGGTATCTAATAGAGAAATCTTTATCGGTAGAAAAAATTCTTACAGCTAAGTCTTGCACTTCAGACTTGAATGTACATTATTTAAATTCTACTGATTGTTTTTTATTCACTCTCTTATATTCTACCATTCAGATAAATAATTGCTCTCATAAATGTAAGCTATGAGTATTGTAGTTTTTGGGGCTAAGTATCTGATTTTTTGTCTTATAGTTCTTTTCGTAGCTTACTTTCTATTACAAGAAAGCCAACAGCAAAGAGGGATGCTTTTATTATCGGTATCGTATTTCCCTCTAGTTTATGTTACAGCTCTTGCCGTTTCATTTTTTTATTATGATCCCAGACCATTTATGCTAGAACCTGTTCATTCTCTTATAATCCACGCACCAGGGAATGGATTTCCATCGGATCACATGCTTCTTTCCTCATCTATAGCATCAGTCCTTTTTCTCTACGATAAAAAACTTGGCATAATAACATGGGCGCTGGCAATCTTGGTTGGCATGTCTAGAGTTGCCGCTGGAGTGCATCATCCGATTGATATTGTGGGCAGTGCTCTAATATCTGTTGTTATCCTTATAATAATAAGACTAACTATCTACCCTCTAATGAGTAAATGGATTAATTTGATTCCTACTTTTGCAATCTTCACAAAGTCCAAAAGTAATATCAAATTGTCTGGCAACAATAAGTTGCTTTCAACATTCTATAAAAAACTGATGCATTAAGAATCTATTGTCAATATGGTATTTTTTAACCAAAAAGGAAAAGTATGAGCAAAATTCTAAAATTGTCAGCGATTGTTTGTTGCCTTATTGCTGGAAGCTGTCTGATGGCAACTTCCAAAGCCCAGCTAGCACCAGTAGATCAGAAAATTAATACTGTAGCCCTAGCTCTGAAAGCGCCTGCAAACACTGAGGTTTCACTTACTGGAAAGCTTGTAGTGGTAAAAACGAAAGTTTACCTTCAGGATTCAACTGGAAAAATTCTAATAGCTGCGCCGAGGTTTCAATTGGAAATGATAGCTGAAGATTCTGGACAGAATGTAACAGCAACAGGTAAAATCACTAAAAATATTTGGTGCAGACTTGGATTCAAAGATCCTGTATTAACTATTAACGATAGCCAATCAGTAACTAATAATATTTCTACTGACACTGACTTAAAGAAATAGCTATTTTTTAAGGTAAAAAGTAGCTTTGAAATATAAGGAAAAAGGAAAACAAAATGAAAAAACTTCTTGTCGCCTCACTAGCACTGTGCTGTCTCATGCTAACAGCAGTAATAAATGCTGAAGACACAGCTTCCTCAGGCTCTACTTCTCAAAGTGCAACTACTTCTGCACCACAGACTGACAACTCTCAGGATCAAGCGAAGAAAGCAAAGAAAAAAGATACTAAAAAAGACTCCAATAATCATAAAAAACAAAAGAATACTAAGAAAAATTCCGCTTCTGATACATCAAGAAAAACTAACTAATTTTGATCAAAGAACACGCCGTGATAAATAGTCTTACTGTGTGTTCTTTGTATTGTCTTAAAAATTTCATCTATGAATAAAGCAAGTTTAATTTTTTCATTTTTCATGCTGTTTGGTTTATCATACATCTTAGCGCAAGATGATTTTATCCAAAAAGATATAGAATTATTGGAACATTCTGGGATAAAAAATGATAATGATGGATTGCTTACTTTAGAGAAATATGAATTCTACCAAGTCGAAAAAGATAAAGAAAGTCATTCCATACCTACTTCTATATATGACGAAGATGCTTATATCAACGAATCTCGGAAATATATAATTGATGAAATAACATCAAATATCCTTTCTGGAAAAGATTCTATGGATGGAGTAACTGGTCTAATTGAGAGAGCTTACATCTCATCTGTCGATCAATCATTGGACTCATATATACTTTATATTCCTAAAGATTACAGCAAAGAAAAGAGCTATCCATTGGTTGTGTTTCTTCATGGCTCAGGTGAAAAAACATTTCTTCCCGAATCTTCTCCATCTCATAAAATGTTTATAGAGTTATGCGATAAATATAAATTTATAATGGTTGCTCCAAATGGTAGAAATCATCCTGATTTTAAATCCAGCAAAAAGAATTTCGGGGCATCAGTTTACATGAATGATGGTGAACAGGATGTTCTTCAGGTGATATCTCAAGTAGAAAAGATTTACAAGATTGACCTAAGCAAAGTTTATCTTACTGGATATTCCATGGGCGGATTTGGTACATGGTACCTTGGGAGCAGACATCCTGACATGTTTGCAGCTATTGCTCCTGTATGTGGTTTTGGAACAGGAAAGAACGGAAGTCGATTCAAATGCCCACCAGTTGATATTGATAAGCTTAAAAATATGCCTGTTTATGCGGTACATGGAGATAAAGATACCAGAGTTTTAGTTTCTGAGTCCAGAGAATTAGTAAGTGCCCTTATTAGAGATGGTGATAAGGAAGTGTATTATGG
>JBAXXY010000265.1:0-2732 GCA_037127655.1 Lentisphaerota bacterium | reverse complement strand
CGACATATATGCTTACATCGCATTTTGAAGGAAGAAGACGAAATACTAAATGAAAGAGGATTTAAAAATAATTTTGTTTGGCATGGGACCAATCTTAACAATCCAGGATTTGATAATTTAGAATCAAGAGCATTATCGTTTACAATCGGGGGGAAAGGCAAAGAAGAAGATCTTCATGTAATGATTAATATGTACTGGGAAAAACTTAACTTTGAAATTCCTTCTTTGAATGGAAGAAAATGGCATGTTGCAATAGATACTTTTAAAGATTCTCCAGATGATATTCACGAGACCGGTAACGAAAATATTTGTTCTGTCAGTGAATTTACTGTATTCCCTCGAAGCATTGTGGCTCTAGTATCTAAATAGCATTAGAGAACTTATGATTAAGCTTAAAAAAGACAAGATACTTGCTCTAATGGCTGGAATATTCTTTATGGGAATGATGGGGGACTGATATTTATATTCCAGCTCTCCCTTTGATGGTAAAGGAGTTCAATTCTACGCCAAATGTAGTTAATTTAACTATATCGATTTATACGATTGGTGTTGCTGTTTTTGTATTGTTTGCATCTGCCCTTGGAAATAGATTTGGCAGAAAGCCTGTAATAGCTCTGGCAGTTGGGATATTTTCTTTAACATCTTATCTGATAGCACTATCTCCATCAATATGGCTGATAGTATTTCTGAGACTTCTCCAGTCAATGATAGCTTTTGTGTTTATTTGCAGCAGACAGGTACTCAAGGATATAATGGATCAGAGAGAACAGGTAAGGGCAAATGGCATCATACTTTCCGGACTGGTCATTTCTCCAGCAATAGCTCCTGTAATCGGTGCGTATTTAACTCATTTTGTTGATTTAAAAATATTCAATCTTTTTATGGGAAGAGGTTTTTCACTGTTTTTCAACTGTACATAGATGGTACTTTGACACTCTAGAATGGTCTGTTGGTAACTATATTAGGAGCTTATTTTAAGGCGTTTTAAGCTCATTGACGAATAGCTCTTAATCCATCTTGAAACTTGATTTTTAAGGCTTAATATCGAGCAGTTCGTTCCAGTCGCTGGTGTATCTCTTGGACAGATGGTTCCTTGACATCTTCCAGTCATTATCAAATCCGCTTCCAGCTAGTCTTATGCTCCCTTTACCGTATTTCTTATTTATCAGATCCATAACTGCGGATATTTTGTCATCCTTTGGATTCTTATAGTCAAAAAGGCTTGGCTGCTGGAGTTCTTCCGATGTTAGGTCATTGAGTATGATTCCAGATTTCTTATAGTTATACCCCTTACGGTATATTTTACTCAGTGCATCCACAGCACTATTAACTATGAGTTTAGTTGAATTAGCCTCATAGGGTAATGATACAGTCGTTGAATTGGCGTATGTAGGAGCAGTGCTATCAAAATAACTGGTATTGATAAATACAGTTAGGGACGATGCTATTAATCTGCGTGCTCTTAATTTCTCTGCTGCGGAAGATGCATATGCAATGATAGATTCTTTTAGCTCTTCAAATTTTGTAATCGTATGGGAGAAACTTCTTGAGTAGCATAAGTTCTTCTGTGGCTCTGGATCAAGTTCCATATCTAAACATGGATTGCCTCTCAGCTCCCATGCAGTTCTTAACAGCACTATGCCAAACTGCCTTTTTATATCAGAGTCATCGAGTCTGGTAAGGTCCAATGCCGACTTCACTGCTATCTTTGCAAGTTTAGCGGATGTAGCTCTGCCTATACCCCATACATCGCCGACAGCAAAGCGACTCAGTATGTCATCTTTATGAGCTATATCTTTGATTACAAAATATCTGTCTTTTAACTTCCGTTGTTTAACTGTCTCAGCGGCTACTTTAGCCAGGGTTTTAGTGATTGACACTCCAACTTTTACTGGTATGCCTGTCCATTTTTTAACCTTACTTACAGTCTGACTGCATAGCTCTTCAATATTAGATACATCAGGGATCTTTACAAAGGCTTCATCTATTGAGTAAGTCTCAACATCGGAATATAAAGTTCTAAGAGTCGCCATGACTCGCTCCGACATGTCACCGTATAGTTCATAGTTAGATGAAAAGACTGCTGCATTATGCCGTTCTAATAACGCTTACTCTTACAAGGAATGTAGCAGGTGGATTCTTGATAAGGAGTTGGTTTAAGTCGAGCTTACCCTCGACATAGTTTTCAGCTGGTGATGGAAACCCTGCATTAACTTTATCGGATGACAATGGAAGCTGCACCGAGCTTGATATAAGCGGAACAGTGTAAAATAGGAATTCTTCTTTGTGGTTATTACTCTTCATTTCTTATTTGGTCTCTGTCACATGGTATTTTCTTTTTTTAATAGAATATTTAAAATATACTCCGATAACAGATAAATAAAGCAACCCTATCAGTTTTACTAATTGGGGTTCTAAAGAGTTTTTTTATCCATCTCAGATCGGCGATTGACTTGCTGCAAGGTCTATTTTTTACAATGTCAAGGTAGTACATCTAAGGCGGTAATAAACAGTCTAATTAGCCTACGATTATTATAGCTTACATTTATTAAATATGCAGTTCTCATTTTAGTGGCATTAAACTACTAGATTTTCAACAATTTGATCTTTGCGCTTAAAGGCTAATCATAAGCTGTTTGCAGTCAGTGCAAGCTGATGAGAGCAGAACATTCTTAAAAGAATAAAGACAGATAATTTACTGTGGCAACGCAGTAAATTATCTTTTTAATAAA
>JBAXXY010000264.1:0-2741 GCA_037127655.1 Lentisphaerota bacterium | reverse complement strand
ACTAAAAAAAAGGAGATGCAACTATGAACAACAACCAAAACATTAACGAAAACCTAAACCCTTCGGAAATTAAGACAACTTCCGGCTCTAAAGAATCTAGGTCAGAGATAAATAAAATGAATGAATTAAAAGCAAATTTAAGGCAGTTTTGCGGAACAGAAAACTATTACAGACACACGCTTTCAAGGATGGTTTACACTGATGGAGTACAATATTTAGCAGAAGAAGCTGGAGCTTATTGGCTCATTGATGCAGTAGCTTCATATCAAGATAGTAAGATGAAAGAGAAATACCCTTTCCAAATATGGGAACTGAAAGTCAACAGCGATAAAAGCTGCATTCTTACTATGATAGAAGATACGGGCTACCCCGAAATAGTACATCAGAAAATAGAATACACTGACTTCCCGTTAGACTATATGAAGCTCTATTGCATTGACAATGCCCTGCTACTGCCAAGTGAATATTAGTTCTTATTTTTGAGGTATTAACATGGCTATTATTGAATATAAAAATGGAATTCGTAAAGATACTCATGTCTATGGAAATAATGTCTATATTGGAGGAATTGGGAGAGGGCAGGGATGCGGAACTATATGGTTTCGCACTGTAAAAGGGGCTAACAAAGCTCTCAGTAAAGACGCCATAAAAGAAGGGAGAGATTTATTTGATTGTACCAAGTGCCGCTGCCACTATTCGATATTTGATAAAGAAGGAGAAGTTTACCCTTGGCACGCTTGCTCTGATCTGAAAGAAGAATATGCGAAAGGATTTGAGGAAGCAATCAAATAGTTCTATTTTTTAGATTGTGAAAGGGATGATTAATTTTAGATATTAAGGAATGTAATATGTGCCCAAATTGTTCAAATGATGACTCCTGTGATATTATTGATAATGATAATAAGTATTGCCCTAATTGCGGGAATGAAGATCTATCCGCTACAGGCTCCGGCATTTGCCGTTGTGAAGTTTGCGGGGCAATCTTCGAATAGCTGTTATATCTATAAATTAAATAAATATAGAGCATAAATGAACCCCAGCATTCCAAATAAGAACGAACGCTTCGGAAATTCTATGAGTGCAAAAGCTAATAATATAAAATTTGAAAAGAATGGGAATCAGAGGCGTGTCATATTGCTTGATGGGTGGAGACCAGGCAATCAGGACATTAACTACAGTATTATGAACGGGCAATTATACTGGCAAGGTATTTACGCAGGAACTTACAAAAAAATGCGTTGCTTTGACGAGCAAGGGAATTCAATAACAATAAAGGGAACTATAGGGGATATCCAAAAATGAATAATATCAATCGTGCCTATCAGACAGGAAGGCTCGTTAAGACTCCGGAGCTGGCTCTAACAAAGACTAATAAAAAGGCTGTGCTTAATCTGACAATAGCTGTAGAGCTGACAAAAGCAGACACTCTTTTTATGGATGTTAAGATGTGGGAATCATCCGATAAGTGGGATCAGGTAGGAGCCTTAATGTCGGCTGAGCCTGGAGATGTGGTGTTTGTAGTAGGTAAGCTTGGCAAGGATTACAGGAAGAAAGACAAGGTGATAATTAACGCTACAAGCATCAAGTTGATTGCGAAAAAAACAGGAGAAGTTCTTAGGGAGCTTGATCAGGAAGTCCAGTATGAAATGGTAAAGAAAGGAATAGCTACAGAATAAAATCTGGATATGCCTGATCTTGACAAGGTTTCAGATTTTATTAGAGAAAGGTGGAATATGATTATACTGATTGGAACCCTGAATTCGGCAGTTTTAACGCTGTTGATTGTTTTAAGTTATTTCAGAGGGTACAAATTCATTACCAATAGAGTCATTCTTTTTACAATGACAGATGTCTATTGTGCTTTTGCCTTCTCTGTCATGATAGTTGCGCTTGTCGTGCTTATATTTTCTACACGCTTTAATGATCTGTTTTTTAATTTCATCCGGAGGCACAGAAAGCCTATACAAAGAGAGCGGGACAGATTATTGCCGCTCATTGAAGAAATTCAGAAAAACATCCAATCCAAATTTCATAAAAAGAGAATTAATGTTGTTCTGAAGATTAAGGATGAAGATACTTACAATGCCTCTGCAGTAGGCGTAAAAACCGTAGCTATCAATCGGAAACTGTATGAGGATTATGACGACACTGTATTAAAAGCCATTATTGCTCATCAACTTTCACATATCTATAATTTTGAAGGTTGCAAAGGAGGCATATTTCTAGTTCTAACCTCAATGTTTAGTATTACTTTAGGAGCGCTGTGGATAGTGGCAGTTGTTAGCTGGGCTTTCGGTAGGGAATCGAGGAATGGAGTTATTTCACGACTGATAGGTTTATCATCATATCTGATAGCTATTATTGCTGCAGGATTGGTTCTCTGCGGAATTACTGGCTATTTCATGTTTCATCTTTCTCTGAAGATTTGTTATAGACGCATGGATTATAAAGCCGATCAGTTTGCAGTCGCTTTAGGATATAAGGAAGGACTTATGAAATTCCTTGAGGAAAATAAGAGTAACGACTATTTATTAAATAGCTGGATCGCGCATTTGCTTAATGTCCATCCTAAGAAAATTCTGAGAATAGGGAATATTGAAAGGCAGGACAAGTTCTATGCATGGTAAGCTGCTCGTAAGAATCTGGCCTATGCCTATTGTATTGGTTTTCCTAGCCATTTTTATTCTATATGAAGTTGGATTCAGAATAAATATCACCAGCTCTATGCCAATAGGCTTATA
>JBAXXY010000263.1:0-2767 GCA_037127655.1 Lentisphaerota bacterium | reverse complement strand
ATTATATGGGAATTATAAGGGAACCAATGGATGTTGATTTTGTGGTTGATCCCCGGCCCTTGTCCAAAGAAGATCAACTGAAAATAAGTGAATATTAGAATCATTGTATATTGTTTCTGCTATTCCTTTTGCTACGGCAAAGCCACCTTGGTTAACAGTGCACGAGCGCCTTAGACTTTTAGATTTTCCAGGTAGACGCGTTATTTGGGGGGCAAGGATTATTCCGTGAGGAGAACGGCATAGCCTAAGAAACTGACCTGCTGCTCCGATCTGTGGCGCGCAAACATCAATATTAAAATACTTAAATCCTTCCAGTATATCATCTTCAATCACATTATCGACATGAACTGGTATTCCTAATGATTGAAAAATAGTAGAGAAAAAATAAGCCCAATCCGAAATCACGAAGCTTCGAGGAATAACAAGGCGATTTGATGCATCCGATGTAGGAAAATGTTTGTTAATAAAATTCCAGACCTCATGATACCCCTCAGAGAAGTGCTTTGTTTGTGATTTATTTAAGTAGGATGAATCATTAATGGCAGAACATCCTCCCAGCGTAAAGGTTTTAGTTGATGTATTGCTAAAAACGCTAGTCATCTGGATTCTGTTACAGCAAGCATCTTTATCTCTACAAATCATTCCTCTACATTGAAATATCTTCTTTTCATATTGTTGAGATATGAATTTGGTCAGGTTTATTTGTGCTGCAGGTTCATTATTTAGAAGATATTTCTGTGAAGAAGTCTTGAGAAGCCCAAGACAGGCCCTATGTCCTGGGTATGAAGGAATAATCGCGTAAACAGGTGACCCGATGTATTTCATCAGCCTATCTGTTGTCGCCAATGGAAGAGGATCGCTAAGCATAGTCTGCCCATGCAACAATAAGACGCAATTTTTCGGCATTTCCACTTGGCCCCATAAACTCCTTGCCATATTCTCCACTACGGCATAGCAAGCTGAAGCAAGAATTATATCCTTGCCTACACCTTCTGCTTGCAGTTGACGCGCATTCTCCATAAGAAAAACAACACATGCGGCATCAATTGCATAAGCATATTCAGCGCTATATGCCATACTATAGGCGTGTGAAATATTTTCTATACCAAAAATGCCTGCCATTAAGTCCATAAGAATCCCTGTGCCAGATGAACATTTGATATTCATTGCGTTCTCAAACAAGTCTCTTTTATTAAGCGAAACGACGGAAATTTTTGTATCTTCCCCTCCTATATCTATGAGCAAACAGAATTTTTTATTAATATCTTTAATCCCTTTTTGTTCCAAATAATGAATATGCCTGAAAACATTATCTATAGAACCTCTTGCATGGGCATAATTTTCAACAAGAACATCAACTTTTCCACTCAATTCAGGGTAAGTATTGATTAAGGCCATCTGGACTTGAAAGCGGGCGCTGCCTGTAATCCCGACTCGGCAGACTTTCAGATCATGATTTATTTTATTTCGCAAATCTCTGAAAATATGTTTAACCGTTTCAATCGTATCCCCGCTATTGCTGTAAGAACCCAAATATATGATATGTTCTCCTGTAACATCGCTGACAGCGATTTTAGCCATTGTAGATCCTACATCCAAAGCAAATAAAAGTGGAGAATTTAATAGCTCAGAATTTAAACTCATCTTCAAGTCTGGTTCTCTTAGATAGTTATGAGCTTGTTTGAATTTCTCATGGCATTTAAAAAAAGGAGGCAGAATAATCCTGTCATGCTTCTTGGTAGCAGAATCTAAGCGAAGAGGAGAAAGGGTTGTATTTTGTTCGAGAAAAATCATTCCTGAAAGATATGGGTTCCAGGCATAATCATATAAGACATTTTTAATGCCAGCTTTATTGAGCAAATCCTGCGCGCAGTCTCTGGCAAATTGCCATCTAAACAGTCCTCCGGTCAAGCACACTGTATGAATATTTTGAGGTATTTTTTTACAAGTCTTCAAAATTTCAGATTTAAGATTAACCGCTAAAGCATAATCAATGGGAATGCCTTGATTCTTATCTGAAATTGCCGCAGTAGATGAAAAAACACCACATCTGTCATGTCTAATTAATAAGCTTTCTCGCAAATCCTTAGACTCAGCTCCTAAGAATTTTCTGAGCACAGAGTCAACTGTTGAACTTTTTATAGATAGCTTTTGTAAAACACGATCAAAATTAAATCCCGTTCCAGCTCCGCAACGAGGATTAGTTATTAGGCAATCTTTGAATAGTTCACCATTTTTATCAATACCTACAATCATGTAGCCTGAAGCAGAAAGATCTACAATGGCTAGACTTTCCTTTTGGGTCATCAACCTTTGCTTATAACGCGCTGCAGACCACAAAATTGCTTCAGAAGACAGTAAGCGCCCTGAATGTAAAAAATTATAGATGACATCTTTCAACTTTCCGGTAATAAATATTGAAGATCCTTTCGCTTTATTAAAAAGATCGACTGCTTCAAATGCAATATTTAAATCTGTGCTGCTGTTAATCTCAAAAAAATCTGTATTATCTCCCTGTTTTTCCCATATCTTAACAGTCAATGTGCCTGCATCTATATAAATTTTTCTCATATTCAAACTTGTAAGTTTAGTACCATTTAGGTTATCTGAGATAATTTTGCTACAAATAATCTTGATTCACAAATAACAAAGATATGATAAAAAGAGCATAAGCCATTATAATAAACTTATCAGTTTTGAGTTACTAATTATCTTCTTATTAATTATAATATCATTTGTTCTTAATTACCATTAAGTAGAACAAATG
>JBAXXY010000262.1:0-2771 GCA_037127655.1 Lentisphaerota bacterium | reverse complement strand
AGTTAACATATAATAGATATTATGATAAAATTTCCCATACCTGTAATAAGCGCATTAAAGAAGTTAGGACAGGACATTAGTGATGCTCGTCGCCGTCGCCGAATAACAATGGAATTAATGGCTGAACGAGCAGGAATTTCCCGTGCTACTTTAGCTAAAATTGAAAAAGGCGATCCTGCTACTTCAATAGGTGGCTATTCTTTAGTTCTATTTGCCATGGGGATGACAGAGCGTATTAAAGATTTACTAGATGCAAATCATGATTTAATTGGTCGCGAACTTGAAGAAGAAAGGTTACCAAAGCGAATCCGAATGCCTAAATCAATAAATTATAAAGATTCTGAAAATGAGAAGTATGGAAATACTTTTGAACATGAAGACATTAGAAAGATAGAAAAATAATGAACATTCCTTATTATTCTGCCGATATTGTTGTTATTTTTGGAAATAGAATGCCTTAGATATGAGCACTTATTTTGAATTCCTATTAGTCTTTAATTCCGAGCGTTGCAATGTCAAATGATTTGTGTTTTTTCTTATAGCATTGAAAAAAAATGCAATACCTATACACTTATGTATAAATGTATATGAAATGCACTTGAGCTTTATTATGAATAGAACACAAGAAATAATTAATATTGTAAAGAAAAAAGGAATAATTCGTGCTAGCGATTGTAAAAAATCTGGCATTTCCAGAAACTATCTGTATAAACTAGGCAAGGCAGGAATACTTTTAAAAATTTCTCGAGGCCTATACACTCTAACTGATATACCAAGTACTGAATATCTGACTCTTATTGAAGTTGCCAAACGAACCGCCAATGCTGTCTTTTGCCTTCTCACGGCTCTTAGTTTTCACAGGATTACGACTCAAATACCTCATGAGGTCTGGATTTCCATCCCACGAGGTTCGTGGCGGCCTAATATTGAATATCCTTCTCTAAATATTAGCATCCTATCTAAAGATGCTTATTCCTTTGCTATTCAAGAGCACAAAATCAAAGGGATAATAATTAAAGTTTACAGCCCGGCAAAAACTATAGCTGATTGTTTTAAATTTCGTAATAAGGTAGGCCTTGATGTTGCTATTGAAGCTCTAAAGGAGACATTGAGGTCTAAAAAAGCAACGATAGATGAGATAATGAGAGCTGCTCAGATAAATAGAGTCACTAAAATCATGCGTCCATATCTAGAGGCTATTGCATGAAATCAGACAGAAAAGGTAACTTAGCACACTCTGTATTTCAGAGGCTTTTCAATAAAGCAAAACAAAATAATGAAGACTTTAATCTATTACTTACAAGATATGGGATTGAAAGATTTTTATATCGTCTCAGTATTTCAGATTATAAAGATTCTTTCATTCTTAAGGGAGCCAGCTTGTTCCTAGTTTGGAAAGGACAGAATTATCGGGTTACTAAAGATGCTGATCTGCTGGGTGTAGGAGATTTAACCCCGCCAAAACTTTCTGATATGTTCAAGGCTATATGTGTAATAAATTGTACTGCTTCCGATGGGGTAATTTATCTCCCTGATTCAGTAAAAACACAAGAAATCAGAGAAGATAATGTATATGGAGGAGTCCGTATAACATTATTGGGAATGCTTTATAATGCTCGAATCTCGTTACAAATTGATATTGGATTTGGGGATTCTGTACTTCCAATACCAGAAATTGTAGAGTATCCGACAATACTTGATCTCCCTCATCCAAAAATGAGGGCCTACACAATGTATACTCTGATTGCAGAGAAGCTTGAAACTATGGTTCAGCTTGGAATGGCAAACAGCAGGATAAAGGATTTTTACGATATTTGGTTACTTTCCAAAATATATAAATTTGAGGGGAAAATACTCAGTTTGGCCATAAAAAATACTTTTAAATGCAGAAGGACTTTATTGCCTGAAACTTTACCTTTTGCTTTTACATCTTCTTTTTATGAGGACACGGATAAACAAAAACAATGGAAGGCTTTTATCCGTAAATCAAAGCCCGAATTATCTGTAGACGACATAGCCTCTGTCATTTCTGAGATCTCTAAATTTATAATGCCCGTAATAATAGAACTGAAAAAAGATAAATTCCTGGAATATGTTTGGCAGCCAGAACAAGGTTGGTTATCTACTCATTAATATTATTATCCGTTCTTTAACGGAATCCTTTTTTACTATCAGGACTAGTGAGATTGTAAGTCCCATGTATCGGAAACTCCTTTTCCCTCGATATTATCATTTTCTGAGGTAGCCCCTATAGTAAGAACAGCAAAAGAAGGAATCTATGAAAGCTGCAATCTTGTCTGATCTCCACAGGGAATTCTGGGAAGTGAATATCCCTTACTATTCTTCTGATGTTGTAATAATATCCGGTGATATTGCCTGCCCTATTCAGAAGAGTATGGACTTTTTGGTCTCATATGCAAACAAACTGCAAAAACCTGTTATAGCCGTTTTCGGGAACCATGACTTTTATAACTCAAATATTGATGAAGCATTAAAGTATGCACGGGAAAGAGCGGTTGAAAGCAAATACCTTCACCTGCTAGAGAATAGTTCATTGGTCATAGGTAATACTCGCTTTATAGGCTGTACCCTATGGTCAGGTTTCACCTACAACACGGGAGGTAATATTTCAATCCAGCATGATAATGCTTATCTTGCCCAGGCAAATATTTCTGATTTTATGGTTATAAAATATGGGAAAGCAAACAATCGGTTCAGCGCTATGAAGTGCATCAGCTTATTTCAAGAATCCATAGAATTTATTGAATCTG
>JBAXXY010000261.1:0-2794 GCA_037127655.1 Lentisphaerota bacterium | reverse complement strand
AAATAAAGAACATAATCAAGTTCCCAAAGATTACATCTGGCTTTATCCTTAGAGAAGTCTTGATGGTATTTGTCTTTAAGGTATTCTTTAGCTTGCTCTACATATAAATCGGTTTTGAGAGGTATTGAGCTTACATAGTAAACTGCAAAGAGTATTAGTATAAAAATCAGTTTCCATGAAAGCGTATGGTCAAAGTTCCATTTGATCAGGTCAGTTCTTCCCGTCTTCTTTTGGATGTTTAATAATGAGATATTGTAGCTATAAGCAAAGAAGCAGTAATTACCAAGAAGAATAATTACCGCACTGAAAGTAAAGTAATAATTTATATTTGTATAGAATATCTCAAAAATACTCAGATTGGAAAGCAGTACCGGAATGATCTTTATAATCCTTGAGTTTCTTTGAACTTGCCATCCAAGAACAGCTCCGCTAATCAGATAAAAGACTGGAACAAAAAAGAACAAATAGAATAGAAACCCCATACTGCCAGTAAATAATGGTATAAGCCTTGACAATAAAACCATAATTACTGTTACAATAGCAACAGAATAAATATCTCTTTTTGAAAATCTCTTTTTTATTTCTTCTTTCATATATTCACCTTTTATAAGTATTTTAAACCTTTTATAAACTTAAAAATATTTCCTACGCTTCCTGCTGTTTATACAGGTAATGGTAAAGACCATTAGTTTTGAGGAGTTCTTCCTGAGAACCGTATTCTACGAGAACGCCTCTGTCGAGTGCTATTATTTTGTCAGCGCTTCTTAATGTCGAAAGTCTGTGGGCTATTATAATTACCGTTCTAGCTTTGCATATTTCTTTCAGATTATTCTGAATTATCCGTTCCGACTCATAATCAAGAGCGGAAGTGGCTTCGTCGAAAATCAGTATCCTCGGATTAGTAATAAGAGCTCTTGCTATAGCTACTCTTTGCCTCTGCCCTCCGGAAAGCGAGGTTCCTCTTTCGCCGACAGGAGTGTTATAACTGTCAGGGAAATCAACTATGAAGTCATGCGCTCCGGCAGTTTTGGCGCAGTTGACTATTTCTTCCATTGAAGCATTGGGAGCATGAATGCAGATATTATCTCTTATGGAACCATTAAAAAGAAAATTCTCCTGGAGGACTACGCCTATTTGTCGCCTGAGCCAGGCAGGGTCAGCAAGAGATATATCTACTCCATCTATAAGAATCTTCCCTGTTTCAGGTATATAGAGGCGCTGAAGCAGTTTGGAGAGAGTACTCTTCCCTGAACCGCTTCTGCCTACAATGCCGACTGTTATCCCGGGCGGGATTTCAAATGACATATCCCTGATAACTTCAGGCATGTTCGGCTGGTATCTGAAACGGACTCCCTCAATCTTGATATGACCTTTTATACTGGGAAGTTGCGCCTTGCTAGTGTCTATTGATGGCTCTCCCTTAGTCTTGAAGATATCTCCAAGCTTGTTTATCGAAACTCCTACCTGCTGAAAGTTCTGCCACATCTGAACTATCCTGAGAACCGGCCCGCTGACTCTGCCTGACAGCATCCTGAAGGCTATAAGTTCACCAATAGTTATCTGTCCAGATATAACGAACCTCGCGCCCAACCAGAGTATAACGAGGTCTGTTACTCTCTCAATAAGCTGAGCTGCCGACCCTGCCATTCCTGAAAGAACCGAGAGTTTAAAACTGGATTTAACATATTTAGCCAGGAGTTCTTCCCATTTCTTCTGAACTAATGGTTCAAGTGCAAAAGATTTTATTGTCTGGACTCCGGTAACAGTTTCTACCAGATATGAATTGCTTTCTGACCCGAATTGGAATTTTTCATCCAGCCTGGATTTATACAAAGGATTTACAACAATCGAAAGAATCAGGAAAAGTGGCAGAAAACCAATAAAAATCCAGCTCAGAGATGAACTGTAGAAGAACATAACAATCAGATATACTACGACAAACATAACATCCAATACTGATGTCAGAGGAGCACCTGTAAGAAACTCTCTTATTTGCTCTACCTGCCTGACTCTTGTAATTGTATCACCTACCCGTCTGACTTCAAAATATCTAAGAGGAAGACTAAAAAGGTGTTTGAAAATCTTTGCTCCAAGAGTAACATCTATTTTGTTTGTGGTATTGGTGAAAATGTAAGTCCTTGCCATATTAAGCATAGACTCAAATATTATTAGAATGATCAAACCTATAGCAAGACCATCAAGTGTAGTAAGCCCCTTATGAACCAGTACCTTGTCAATTATCACCTGCATGACAATCGGAGTTCCAAGGCCGATTATCTGCATACTCAAAGAAGCTAAGAGCACTTCTCCGAGAGATTTTCTGTACTTCCATATTGCAGGAATAAACCACTTCAGGTCAAATACCTGGTCAACAAACTGAAATCCCTTGGGGGATAAAAGAATTACTTCACCACTCCATGTTTTTAATAAATCATCTTTGCTTAATACTTCCGGAGCCTGCTTAATAGGATTAAGGATAAGAAAAGATCCTTTTGCCAAATCCTTCTGCGCTCCTATTATGTAATTGCCTTCTACGGTTTTGAGTATCAGAGGGAAATTGAGCTTTGTCAGCGTTTCATATGTAACTTTTGAGGATTTGGCTTTCAGTCCCAGTGATTTGGCCATCCTGAGGATTTCCGTAACAGATGCGCCCTTGTCGCTTATTGCAAAAGCATGTTTCAGCTGTGCAGAGTCAGCATGAAACGAATGGTACTTCGCCAACAATATAAGACACTCTAATCCACTATCCACCACAATATTACCGCACTCAGTTAATTATTATTCTCTCAAGGCC
>JBAXXY010000260.1:0-2850 GCA_037127655.1 Lentisphaerota bacterium | reverse complement strand
AAATCTAGTACCCGCAAGGGTGTAAGGGTTCAAGTCCCTTCTTCGGTACCATCTTAATTAGCCTCAAAAAAACTCTTAAAGCTCTAGCAAGTTAAAAAAGTGGGCTCTTCGCCAACAAGTGGGGGCAAAGTTAATTAAGCGCATAATGCTCTTACTCTCAATCTATAGTTCTCAAAATTCCTGAAACCGAAGGCTCTTCTGGAAATCATTTCCATCTTGGTATGAAAACCTTCAGTAATCGAATTGGTTCTTGTAAACCTCCACATCCTGACTATCTCAACTTTCCATATATCAAGCGTATTTCCTAGAGTTTCAAGGCTTTCCAGTTTACAATATTTAAGTTCTTCTATCATATTCAGAAACTTGCTGAGCAACTCTCTGGCCTTACTTTTTTTTACATCCCTTACAAGCATTAACATTGTTAGTTCCTGCTTGAAAGAGTAAATTCTTTTCACAGGAGTAAATCAAGAAAATCAAGCACTTCTGATGATTCTTTGAGAGTAAGCCATATAATTTATATCAGATTTTGAGTTATCAACAGCTTAAGAGCTTCTATTTGCAAGAAGCTCTTTAATCTATCTTTAAAATATGAGAAATCAGACAGTTTTTAAAAAGGTCGATCAATATACTAGGATCAAGGAAGTAAAAGGTCTAAATATTTATCCTTTCTACAAAGAATTGTTTTCTGCTATAGATACTGAAGTTATTATTACTGGACACCAAAAGGTATTGATGCTCGGGTCTAACAGTTATACGGGCTTAACGACCCATCCTGAAGTGAAAGAAGCGGCAATCAACGCCATTAGAAAATATGGAACAGGGTGCTCAGGATCAAGAATTCTTAATGGCACTCTTGATATACATATAGAACTTGAACGAGCCTTAGCAGACTTTGTGGGAAAAGAAGATGTTATCATATATCCTACGGGATATTCCGCGAATGTGGGAGTTTTGTCTGCCTTGATGACGAGGCATGATCATTTTTTTATGGATGATTTGAATCATGCAAGTTTGATAGATGGTGCACTGCTTTCTAGAGCTCATATTCACAAATATGAGCATAATAACATGGAGAGCCTTAAACGCCTCTTCGAAAAACATAAGGATACAGAAAATCTTATTGCTGTTGACGGAGTTTTTAGTATGGATGGAGATATTGCAAAGCTCCCAGAAATTGTAAACTTTGCAGAGAAATATAACACTGTAGTCGTTGTAGATGAAGCTCATGCCATTGGGGTTATCGGAAAGGATGGAAGTGGTACGGCGTCTCATTTTGGGCTTACTGATAAAATCGATATCATTATGGGAACTTTTAGTAAATCCCTTGCTTCTGTTGGTGGGTTCATAGCTTCAGACGCTACAATTATAGAATTTCTCAAACACTGGTCTAGATCGCTACTATTTAGCGCAAGTTTACCTCCAGCATGCATTGCTTCAGCTCTTGCCGCGCTAGAAATCATTAAGGAGAATCCAACAATAAGAGACTCCTTATGGAGAAATACAAGGCAAATGCAAGATGGGCTGATAGCTGCTGGATTTAATATAGGAAACTCAGAGACGCCTATAATTCCTATAATAATCGGCCCTGATGAAAAAGCATACATTATGACTAAGCTTTTGCTAGAGAATGGCATATTTGTAAACCCAGTAGTATCTCCAGCTGTGCCTAAAAACTGCTCTCTAATAAGAATAAGTCTTATGGCAACACACACTGAAACTCAAATCGCGTATGCAATTGAAAAATTAACAAAAACAGCACAATCCTTGGGAATAATTTAATATTCAATAATGCAATCTGTCTTAATTACAGGAACTTCAGGATTTATAGGCTCTCATCTGGCTGAGATTTTCCTAAAACATAATTGCAACCTCGCCCTATTTATCAGGAAAAGAAATGAGCTAATTGATGAATTTGAACAGCGAGGAGCCAAAATCATTGAGGGTAGTTTTGAATCTAAAAAAACCTTAATGTCTGCAGTTCATGGCATGGATGTTGTGATCCATAATGCTGGTACGACAAAGGCATTTCAGGAACAAGAATATCTAAAGGTTAATTCACAATACACCAAGAATCTTCTTAATGTCTTAAACGGAAATCAAAAATTAATCTTTATCAGTTCGCAAGCTGCGGCAGGCCCTTCAAGTTTTTCAAAACCACTTACAGAAGAAGCAACTCCCAATCCAATTAGTTATTATGGGAAAAGTAAACTGCTTGCCGAACAATACATTAAAGAATGGGGAGCTCAAAATAACAGCAATTTCATAATTCTAAGGCCATCTGCCATTTTTGGGCCTGGAGATAAAGCTTTTTTCCCTTTCTTCAAAGCAGCATCAAAAGGGTTTTATTATACTGTGTCTCATGGAATTGAGCAGTTCTCTATTATCTATGTCAAAGATCTGGCTTTTGCTATTATTAAATTAGTAGAATCAGGAGTAAAGGGGAAAACATATTTTGTTTCCTCAAATGATTATTGTAACCAAAATGACCTTATGGAAAATATTAAAAAAACATATAATAGAAAAAAATTATTAACGGCAAGAATTCCTATACATTTGATATCTTTTGGTGTAAATATTTTTGAGAAATTCTATAGAAATATCTTCACTTTAAACTCACAGAAGTTGTTAGAGCTTAAACACAGATCATGGTTAATAAGCAGTAAACAAATAAATGATGACTTGCAGTGGGAGGCAGAATATTCTCTAGAGCATGCAGTGAATGAAACGGCACAATGGTATATTTCACATAAATGGCTATAAATCTAAACCTTGTGATAAGTGATAATATATAAATATAATTTGGGAATCTCAATATTATGATTGAAGTTAGAGAAGTTAATTCTCTAAGAG
>JBAXXY010000259.1:0-2862 GCA_037127655.1 Lentisphaerota bacterium | reverse complement strand
ATATAGATGTTATCTGAAAAGTAATAAAGAGGGTAATTCTCCAAATGGCTAGCGTCTTCTGCACTTAGTGTCCCTACATAAGCTAAGATGCTTATTAAAATGATTTTTGCTAACTTTTTCATAATAGTCTAGGGCCTTTATTCTTTTTAAAATGTTTATTGAATAATAAGTCTATTTCTTTATTCCAGTATCTGTAGAAGTATTAGTAGTATGAGTTACTTCAATGCTTTGAACTTTTATTGAATTTTTCCAAAGGATATTTGAAGTTTTGCCTGTAACTTGGACAGTTTTGTTAATCATTGGCTCTATTGTTTTTAACATTTTCTTAGGGATTTCTAAGATTATTTTACCAGTGGAATCTTGGAGATAAATTTTTTTGCCCTCTTTTACAAGTTTTCCAGTTAGTGATACAACTTTGTCGAGTGAGGCATCCTTTTTAGCTAGCGCAATGGTATTGATGCTCTGATTAATTTGCGTAGCTTGAGAGTTAGTTCCTGCAATTATACATGTTCCTACAACGAGAAAGCAAATTATTACTGATAGCTTTATAAACTGTTTCATTTTCATCCTTTTTCAGCTAAGATTATTGATAAGATTCTATCCTATCTCAAATTTTAATAATAGAGACATTATATTAGAACACAATAAAACTACTTTTTAATTTTTTTCCCATTATTAAGTATCTTGATCAGCACTATTATTAAAATCACAACCACAACCCCAAGACTGACATAATACATAATTTGCCTC
Source organism: Lentisphaerota bacterium (assembly GCA_037127655.1). Lineage (GTDB taxonomy): Bacteria > Verrucomicrobiota > Lentisphaeria > Victivallales > GWF2-38-69 > GWF2-38-69. The sequence goes on along the minus strand of JBAXXY010000259.1, from coordinate 2,112 downwards.
GCATTAAATTTTGAGTATTCTGAGTTTAAACTCTTTGCCTACAGCTTGATTTTATGTGCTTCTAATTACTATGTAAAGGTTAGACATAATAAATTTCTGAAAAAAATGAACAATTGGTAAGTCTGCTAAAACTCAAGTGGGCAACATTAACGATTGTAAGTGTTAATCTGTCTAGTACGATTTCTCAGCTATAAATTTTCTCATATTTTCTGAAAACGATTCATTAAACATAGATATATGAATGCCATCCATAAGAGAATGATGAGCAGTTACTGATATTGGTATCATAATCCTATTATTGAAGTCCTTATAAAACTTACCCCAAATAATTATAGGGGATGTACTATTCATATTTACTGGGGGTGTGACACTCTTAAAAGTGAGCCATGGAGAGCTACTAGTCCTAATAGCATCATCTTCTTCATTTTTTGGAAGCTTTATAGTTCTATCATTTACTGCTGATTCCAGGTCAACATATTTTTCCATGAAGATGTTAAAATTGTCTGTGTACTCTATTCTGAAAAAATTTAATTCCTTTTTCTGATTAATATGGGTGTATGAAATAGGAACTTTATCATATTCAATGAGATTGTCATTTCGTAATCTGTATCTGAACTCTTTTACATCATTACAGGTTTGAAGCATAAGATAAAGAATAGATGCAAAGAATCTGAGATTAGTCTCTTTTATATACTGATGCAGTTCTGTTATATCAAGTTCATAGTTAACATTGAAGAATGGTATGGTAAAGGTTTTGAAAAACTCAAAAGATTCTTTCCTATCATTATCTATAATTTTATAAGTCATTAGAATTTTGGTAGTGTATTATTTTATCTGGAACACTGCAAAGCTTCTTTGTAGCATAATCAATGAACACTATGCCAGTTTCTGCTAATGCAGCTATCTTCATTTCCATATTGGTTACTTTATAATAAATTCTACAGCTATGATTTGAGATTTCATCAATTCCAATATGGACTGTCAGTTTATCGTTGTAGAAGGTTTCAGCTTTAAATTGTACACAGAGATCCTGTAGAATCATTCCTGCTTCTAGTTCATCTATAAATCCAATCTGTTGTACAAATCTAAATCTGGCTTCATGAAGAATAGAAATCATGCTGTCATTACCAAGATGTCTCCCATAGTTGATATCTGTAATCCTAATAGGAATCTCTATGGAATATGGATACTTATCTAATTCTTTCAGTTTAAATCTTGGCATTTCCCCCCTAATTAACTCTAATTTTTGAAAATCTTTCTTCCTCCCAAAAAATATCAGTATCTTCATCTGTTCTTCAAGTGTTGGAACTTTGAACTCAATTTCTCCAATAGATAGGATATTATAATCTTGTACAACTAATTGAGTCCAAGCACCATTCTTATTGACTTCTAATCCACCCATTACTTCAATATCTAATTCACAGAACTTAAATCTAGAAAAAGTAGAGCGAAATAAATCAGAGTCTGATGGGATATGATTATCCAGTATTTTTTGGCTCCACAAGATTTCTAGTTCTTTAGCATCTCTTTTTGAAGTTAGAATATCTATATCGAAAGTATTGGCAATATTGATTTCTAATAATATCAAAGCTGAAGCACCAATTATGAAAAAATCATCTTTCAATAACAATAATGCTGGTGAGGCTTCTCTCAGAGTTGAATATATCTTTTCTCTTATTGTTGGTTGTTTCATAATAATAGAAAAATTGTTTATCTTTAGCCCCTATACTTCTTCTACAAATCCACAAGCGTTACAGATAAAAAATTGCTTACCTTTACCATGTCTATTTACATAATCTCTTATTGCATCAACCAAATATTTTGGAAGTTTATCTTGTAGTGATGCATAAGCTATCTCATCTCTGTTATAAATTTCAGCCATTTCCAAGTTACATTGTGGACAATATTCCAAACTCATTTATTTACCCTTCATCTTCTTATAATCAGCGTATGTCAAAGAATTATAGATAGAGATTTTATTATGAGCGAAATGCATTTATAAAGTTTAGTACTGGTTTAGTATTAACCTATATTCTATTGATAATGAAGCTAAATAATATTCATTACGAGTGAATTGCTCTACCATCTGAGCTACATTGGCATTAGATCATA
>JBAXXY010000258.1:0-2867 GCA_037127655.1 Lentisphaerota bacterium | reverse complement strand
TATCCGCCATCTCATTGGGGCTACTGGAAACTTAAAGAACAGGGAATAGCGTCTTATTACGGTTATGGTTTTTATTTCAGGCAGACTGCAAGCGGCCAACGCTATTGGCCTTGGAGGTGTTCGGCTGCAAGCTTAACTCTACCTCTTGGCACTATTGCAAAAGTAGTCAATAAAAATAATGGACAAAGCGTTTATGTCGAAATAAATGACCGTGGCCCGTATGTTAATGGAAGAATCCTCGATTTGTCTTTTGTGGCTGCGCTCAAATTAGGAATGACTCATCACGGAATCGTTCCTGTAGATATATACACAAAGTAGCTAATCTCGGCGGCTTCGCCAATCATTGCATAAATGCCTGTTTTATCTGATATCTGGCTTCGAGCGGGTTTTGAATTATCTGAATGGATGCATAAAAACCCTCGGAAAACGGCCCGGGATTAATAACCTTTGTAGTCCCGATATAATCACAGCCTCTTCCTTCGTGGATGTGCCCTGTAAAACAGGCGAGCGGCTGATATTTCTCTATGAATCTTCTGACAGCCTTGCTCCCGACATTCAAACCACTTGGCAGTTTGTCATTTATGGTTCCAAAGGGCGGCTGATGTGAGACTAATATCAATGGAAGTTTCGAACCTGCGAGTTTCAGCTCAAAATCTGCAAGCTTCTGTTCATAATAAGATTCATAGTGTTCGTTAGGCGTTCTTGAGGGCGTCACAAGTGAACCGCCGAGACAGACAAAATTTATACCGTTTATAGTACGAATTTCATCAGATTTGAACAAACTCTCAACCTCTGGTAAATCGCAATTCCCGGCAACGGCGATAATTTTGCCATTGTGCCTGGAAAAAGCGTCTAATACGCCCTTGGCAGAAACAGCGTTTCCGAAATGTGTAATGTCACCGCAAACAACTATCAAATCAGCAGATTTAATCTCTTCTGATAGGCTTTTTATAAAGAAGGTTTTCCCGTGAATATCAGTAAAAAGGACTATTTTCATAGAAGATTCATCTCAAATATTTGTTGTTTCTTAGGTATAGGGACATAATTTAGCTCTTATAATCAAACTAATTAAACTCATAAGGAGAAAAAATGAATAATTTCGTTTATTTCAACCCGGTAAAAGTAGTGTTCGGCAAAGGTTCCATCGCTTCACTCTCAGATCTAATTCCAAAGGGACAGAAAATAATGCTCGCTTACGGGGGCGGTTCAATAAAGCAAAACGGTGTTTATGATCAGGTAGTTAAAGCTCTTAAAGGATATGATGTCGTAGAATTCTCAGGCATTGAGCCTAATCCTGGTTATGAGACCTGTATGCAAGCCGTAGAAATAGTCAAGAAAGAAAAAGTAGAGTTCATCCTGGCAGTCGGCGGCGGTTCAGTTCTAGACGGAGTCAAGTTCATCGCGGCCGCATCTAAATTCGAAGGCGGCGATCCGTGGAAAATCCTTTCTGATAAAGCCGAAGTCAAGTCAGCAATGCCGCTAGGTTCAGTCATAACACTGCCTGCAACTGGCTCGGAAATGAATGCTTATTCAGTCGTATCAAAAAAATCCACTAACGAAAAATTCGCTTTCTACAGCCCGGAGGTTTTCCCAAAATTCTCTATCATTGATCCTGAAGTAACTTTCTCTCTGCCAAAAAGACAAGTCATCAACGGCCTCGTTGACACATTCGTCCATGTGGTAGAACAGTACGCTACATTCAATGTCAATTCTCCTCTTCAGGATAGACAAGCTGAAGCCATCCTTAATACACTTGTGGAAATATCCAAAGATGTTCTTAATAAGGAAAATGACTACGAATCAAGAGCAAACTTCTTCTGGTGCGCCACTTCAGCTCTCAATGGTGTCATATCATGCGGCGTTCCGCAGGATTGGGCAACTCACATGATCGGTCACGAACTAACCGCTCTATACGGAATAGACCACGCTCAGTCTCTGGCAATCGTTCTGCCAAGAGTTTGGAAATACAATCTCGAACTCAAACAACAAAAACTTCTTCAATATGGTAGAAGAGTCTTTGAAATCGATGGAAAAGACAATAAAAAAACAGCTCTCAAAGTAATCAAAAGAACTGAAAAGTTTTTCCAGAAACTCGGCATAAAAACTAAACTATCTGATTACAAGATAGATGCTAAAGATGCAGCTGAAAAAATCTCCGAAAGGTTCAAAACCAGAGAAGCTAAACTCGGCGAAAAAGAACAACTCACATACAAAGATATAAAGAAAATCCTCAAGAAGTGCTAGGACGCGTTCGAGTCAGATACGATTGTGTCTTTTAATAAGGACGGTGTAGAGCCGTCCTTTTTTATTGAGTCCCGTAAGAAACTCTACCAGTGTAATTGTCCACATGGACAATTGCCGAATCAGCTGTGTTATGCCTGTTCATTGCGCCATTCGTATATTCTCCTTCCCCTATTACCAAATAAGCATCAGCTCCAACAACATTGCCTGTTGATTTAAATATAATTCCACTATCCGTTGTCGTCGAGGCTGAAAAGACTTTTGCATCAGATACAGATGTAATATTAGCAGCTCCTCCAAAACCTCCTCCATTATATCCTGCTGTTGTGTTACTTATGTCCTGAATGATCGTCCCTGAAGGAAAGAATTCCCATTTTTCATCGGGAACCCAGCTTTGAAAAACATTACTACTGTTGACAATGCACGCTCTGTAGCTCTTGTACGGATAGTTTGGAGATAGAACTGCTTGATTAGTAACAAAAACCAATGCGGTATATTTTCTGTTGGTTATGGCGTAGGAGCGGACGGCTTTGAGTTTCGAACCTATTTCGCGGGCGGCAAGCTCGACAGACTGCCCTTTGGTCATCGTCAGAAACGCAGGAAGTGTTATTGCCATTATTATAACC
>JBAXXY010000257.1:0-2869 GCA_037127655.1 Lentisphaerota bacterium | reverse complement strand
ATTTCTCAATAAAACAATAAATAAATTCATTAAGTATATTATTAGTAAAAGGTATATTAAAGCTGATTTTGTAACTACAGTTTCTCATGGCCTTAAAAACAGCTTAATTACAAATTACCATATACCGCCTACAAAAATTAATACGATTTATAACCCTCTTAAAGCAGACATCTTACAGAAAGCTAATATCGAAATGACTCAAAACAATAATTTGCTCAATTCAGATTTTATTTTAGCTATTGGTCGCCTAGTTCCGGTCAAAGGTTTTGCTAATCTATTGGATAGCTTCAGTAAAGTGTTAAAAGAAAAAGATATCAAGCTTGTTATTTTTGGTGACGGGCCTGATAGAAATGAACTCCAGAAGCTTGCTGATAAACTCGATATTTCCGGAAAAGTTTATTTCATGGGCTTTTCAGATAACCCATGGTATTATATAAAAAAAGCAAAAATGTTGGTGGTTACTTCTATTCTGGAGGGATTCTGCAATGTCATAACCGAAGCCATGGCTTTAGAGTGTCCAGTTATTTCTACTGCATGTGATTATGGACCGCTGGAGTTGATCCAGGATAATGAAAATGGTTTATTAGTCCCAATTAATGATCCTAAAGCTTTAGCGGAAAGGATTGTGTTTTTGTTGGATAACCCTGATATCTGCCAGAGATTCAGTACTGCAGGTAAAGTTTTTTCCCAGAAATTTATACCTGAGTTAATTTGTGAAGAGTATATGAAAATGTTTAATGATTTATTGAGAAAATAATGAATAAAATTCCTATTTTTTATTATCACTCTATTGGAGGTATGCCTCCTGAATCATTAGCAATAGACCTCTTTAAGCAGCATTTAGAGACTCTAAGAGAAAAGTCCTTCAAAACTATCACCTTTAGCGATCTGCTGCTAAACAATTATAATCAGGAAGAAAAGAACGCTGTTTTAACTTTTGATGATGGGCTTTTAGACAATTACGAAAATGCAGTACCTCTTTTAGTTGAGTTTGGGTTTAAAGCAACATTTTTTGTGGTTCCTGGTTATGATCATGTTACACGCTGGGTGAACCCGGATAATCGAAAATGGAGCGATCAGCTAAAACCTGGCTTCACAATTCCTTTTAAGTGCATGAATACAATGCACCGCAGAGAATTAATAAAAATCAAAATGGAAATAGGATGCCATTCTTATACGCATAGTCCTTTAACAAAAATTGAGCAGGAGCAATACGAGCATGAAATTATAGATTCAAAGCATTTATTGGAGCAAGAATTAGGATATAAAATAAATGCTTTCTGCTATCCCAAAGGACGATTTAACAAATCTGTTATAGAGATGGTAAAACATGTTGGTTACTTAGGCGCAACTACAACTATTCCAGGATATTTTAACCCGGAAACAAATTTGTATTTATGCCGAAGGTTCTTAATAGAAAATCCTTATTTTTTTGCTGCGGTTCTTGATGGCAGAGGGTTATCTCCTTTAGCTTATTTAAAATCAAAATATCAGCATTCTTTCTCTTTTTTATGTTAAATCTATTAATGAAACAAAAATTCCCTTGCTAAATGGAAATACATAAAGAATCATACGGAAAACTCTTTAAGAAAAAAGAGCTCAACAAGTTAGTATCTCATAATAGATTTATACTTATTAATACCTTAACGGCATTCTTTATTGTAATAACAGTCATAACCACTCTGCTTTATTTCAAATTTGATGGGAAAATTACCGGTTTCTTTCGCATTGGAGATGTTATTCCAACCTCTCCTTACCTTGATAAACCATCAGCTTATATTTTTCATAATACAGGGGGACATGATGGTCAACAATACTTATCTATTTCATTAGATCCTGCACTTAGAAATCCAGGAACAATTAAGGCTTTAGATAATCCCAAATACCGCTATCGGCGTATTGCTTATCCATCCATGGGATATATCTTTGGTTTGGGTTCACCGCATTTTATACCGTATGCAATGGTTTTGATTAATTTATTATCTTTTACATGCCTTATCCTTTCAATATCTGTCTACAAAAAAACTGAAATACCGAATAGCATAGCATCTTTGAACCCATTGCTGGCTATTGGCATTCCGGGACTCTGGTTTTCCTTATGTCTTTCGACAACAGATTTATTTGGGATTGCATTAGTGATATCTGCAATAGTCCTGATAAGGCGCTCACTCACAGGTTATGCTGTGATCCTTTTAATGCTTGCATGCCTTACGAGAGAAACATATATCGCAACTGTTTTGGCTATCACCATTTTTATGTTTGCCAAGAATCACATTAAAAAGGCCTTTGCTATAGGAATGGCAACTCTGCCAGCATTAATATGGAATATTTATGTCTATTTCTCTTTTCATGGTACTCTAGGAAATCAAGAAAACTTTGGAGCCCCTTTTTGCGGAATCATTAATAAAATTAAAACTCTGTTTTCAGGAGCTCTTTCTCCAAAATACTTACTCGAAGTATACTGCTTCACTATTTTATTAACGGTTATCGTTATTTTGATTATCTCAGTAAAAAAAAACTGGAAAGAGCATGGTATATTGTTTTCTGCTGCCTTCCCATCAATTCTCATCCTGTTAATTAGTAAAATTCAAATCCTTGATAGCTGTATAGATTATTTAAGAGTATTTCTTGACCTTTTTGTTATTATCTATTTATTGCCTTCAGACAAAACGATGTTAGCCAGAATTAGAACCTTGATATTATGCTTCTGCAGTTTTATAACAATTGGTTATATTATCGGTTATTGTATAAGTGACTTAGCCTAAGACTGCAACTTACGGTTAATTGGAATGTGATGACTATAAAAAATTCAAGAGTTTTTCTATGATCTTAAAAAAAATAGTAAGATTGTGGCGTGATGGTTTAAGGT
>JBAXXY010000256.1:0-2897 GCA_037127655.1 Lentisphaerota bacterium | reverse complement strand
ATTCAAAATATACAATCATCAATTACTCTTTCTTCGGCGTGGCTAAGGACGGTTCTCTCCATAGCGCAGACTTTAGGAACAAGGCTATGACAGCTACAAATCAGTCTGCTGAACAGGAACCAGCCGCAATCTTGAATGAAGACATCTACAGCAGTTGGGATATGTGGCTCCTCTACGGCGATGTGCAGTTCAACTGGAATACCAGCCCTGCCAAAGTAGAAAAAGTTATAGGCGGCGCTCCCGGACTCTTCGACCTCTGCAAGCAGAACAATGTCAAACTCATGGCATCAATCGGCGGGTGGAGCATGAGCAAGCACTTCTCCGACATGGCTAACAGCGCCACAAAGAAAGCCTTATTCCTCAGAGATGTAAAGAAACTTATGGATATGGGTTTCGACGGAATTGATATTGACTGGGAATACCCGGGCGCTGCAGGAATGAACTTCACAGGCAAAGAGTATGACTATGCTAACTATGTCATCCTGATGAAAGATATCAGAGCGACTATTGGCGGAGACAAACTCCTCACCGGAGCATTCAGCGCATCACCAGCAAACCTGAATAATTTCAACTGGGTTCAGCTTTCAGCTTATATGGACTACTTCAACATCATGTCCTATGACCTCGAAGGCGGCTGGTCTGACACTGCAGGACATAACTCAGCTCTCTATGGAAATAGTTCTGCTCTCTGCTGGGACAACACATTTAAGTTCCTCACTCAGACCAAAGGCGTAAAAGCCGATAAGATCAATATGGGCGTAGCCTCATACGGCAGAGGAGTTGAAACACTCTCCGGCGCCGCTCTTGGCGGAAAAACTAAAAAATCCGTAAAATCGTTCTCTGTGGACGGTTCCCTTGACTCAGCTGCAGACTTCGCTAACTGGGGTCTCTTCGAAGGCGTGCCAAACTACGCTTACATTATCAATAATCAGACCGGCTGGTTCTATCATTGGGATGAAGCTGGAAAAGTTCCTTATATGACAAAGGATAATTACTTCCTCAGTTTCGACAATCCCCAATCAGTCGGACTGAAAGCTGACTATGTAAACAATAACAATGCAGGCGGCGTAATAATCTGGCAGGTATTCGGAGATATGCAGTTCACAGGCGGAGTTTCTTATGTCAATCCATCCATCAAGAAACTGCCGAAAGCAGACAAGGTAACAACTCCTCTGCTAGATGTATTGCATGACAAACTGAACAAATAGTAACCGTGACATGGAGGGTTTTGCTCTGTCAAAACCGCAAATTAGCGGTCACGACGAAGCGTGACCCTCCATATTGCTCGCTTTACATATTGCCTTACTGTTTTAATCAGCTAGAATTGAAAGACTCAAAGATAAAAGATACAAAGTTAAAAAACTAAAAAGGAGATTAGAAATGAGAGCTCTATTAGTAGCTATCGCCGCCTTATTACTAACAACAATCAATTTTAATCTGCAGGCAAATGATTCTGCTCCATATCTGCGTATTATCGAGATTGGAGATTATTACACATCTTATGAGGTTATTATAACAAAAACTGATAAACCCATCGGCAATATAAGCTTTACAATAGACAAAAAATACCTTGAAGGAGATGACAATTTCATAACTAATTACAATGGTTTTCTTACTTATGGTTATAGCCTTAACCAAACCACTGGCAAAGAAACTCAGCACAATATATCGAATACTTACCCCACTATAAAAAGTGACGGCAAAGTACTTTTCATTGCAAAGCTCCAGCAGTCTGTGCCGGCTGGTGAGTATGCAGCTTTTAGCGGAGGCCTGTCCATAGGAAAAGCCAAATTCCCAAAAAATTTCAACATTGAAAAATATCTAGCAACAAAGTGTCTTTTGGAAGCAAAGTAAAAGGAATACTTATCATAGTTAAAACTTAAAAGTAGGCAAGATGAAGAAAATGAAAATTTTACTGTCGGCCCTGATTTTCTGCATTGCAATGCTATCAGGGGGATCGTTTTTTGCAGGAATAAATGTCGATACAGCTAGACTACAGAATGATTACCCTCACTGGGATTTAAAAAACCCTGCATAAACGGTCAAGCTTGCGATGATTGATGATTTCATCAATAAGTACAAGGGAAACGACTATCTGTCTGTCTTCGACTGGGACGGAACTCTCTTCTGCGAACATATCCCAGTCAAGGAAATGGATAATGTCGAATACGCAGGACAGCCAGCTTTTTATCTCTGGGGCGCTTTCAACGCTGACAAATTCACTGATTTCAAACTCTTTCCGATGTTTAATACTAAAAATGCCAACTTCAGAAAAGATGTAATTCAGAGAACCCAATCTCAGGAAAGCAAACTTTTCGACGGGATGCAAAACACCGCCGTTCCGCCGACAATGCCATCAACCCCATATCCTGTTTACAATGGCGACAGCTACAGCAAATTCACAAATACAGCCATATTTACAACAGGGATGACTCCTGCCCAGCTCAAACAGGCGCAGCAGGAATTTTTCAAGGAATACGACCCGACTGATTTTGTTTTTTACCCGATGCTTGATGTACTGCAGAAGATGTGCGACTCAGGTTTCAATGTCTGGATCATCACGGGAAGCAGTCAGTATTTCGTAGGCAACGCCCTTGACTACCTGCAAAAGAATGCGGTTTACAAAAATGGCAGAAACTATAATTTCTCAAGAATTCTAATTACACCTGACGGAAATTACGATGCTTCGACAAGCCATATAGCAGGCAACGGGCTTAAGCTTCTGGAAAATGGTACATTCTCGGCAGTCTATGACGACCGTTTCCTCAGTAATGACCTGATCAATAAAGCTGGTCTTCTCTACATCATAGACAAACAGGGCAAATTCGTAGCTGTAAATAATATCGAGGCTAAAGGCTCCAAATGCGCCTTCGTAGCAGGCAATACCGATGGAGACC
>JBAXXY010000255.1:0-2898 GCA_037127655.1 Lentisphaerota bacterium | reverse complement strand
CCTACATAAAGTGTACTTGGCATATTATTCTCCTGAATAATTAATCGTTATCCAAACTCTGATACCGCGTCTTGCTGTAAATTAACTTAGTTGGATATAACGCTTTATAAGATACAGTAGGAAGCTGTAATAGCAAGGAACTTAGGATTAAACTCCTTAATAAGGACATCTGACTATGAATGATTTGGGGCAAAAATATATGATCGTAAATTGTCTTAAAATGAGCTCCTAGTATAGTTACCAGCAGATCAGGAAAATAGGTCTTTTAGGTAGATAAAGTACCGTTTCTACGCGGATGACTTTAGCTGTTTTCTAGTTTTATGTAAAATCCACTAATGCATGCAAAGTTCATGTTCTTATCGACTTTGATCACCGCAAGGATCTCTCTACATCTTCTCTAGGCAAATGAAAATTTACTTTCTACTTCTGCATTCTATTGTTTATTTCGGAGAAAAACTAATTTTGTTAAAAACCTTTTTTCTCCCATAATTTGAGGAGGAATTCCCCAAAAATGGTATTTGCCCACGCAAACCATGGCCTTGTATAGTCTTCAGGTTTGTCCTTATTAATGCTTTCGTGAATGTAATAGGTTCCCGCGTGAGAATCCTTGAGCATCTGGAGGCATTTTTTTGTTTCAGCATCGGATATGCTTGTCAGTCCTTGAATAATGATAGATATAGGCCATACTTTTTTGCGCCCTGTATGTATGCTTGCTACACCTGAAAGAACTTTGCCTGAATAATACCATGGATTGTCTTTGGAAAGGACAAATTTTCTGGTATTTAGATATACGGGGTCTTTCCTGTCCACGCATCCAAGGTAAGGTAATGAAAGCAAACTCGGCACATTAGGATCATCCATAAGAACCTGCCCGCCAAAACCATCAACTTCGAAAGCAAAGATATTACCGTATTTACGGTGTTTTACAATAGCATATTTCTTAAGTGCTTTTTCTACTTCATTTGCCAAGGTAGAACAGTTTTTTGAAATAGGGTCTTCCGAGTAGCATTTCTTAGTAATTTCGGCGATTTGCCTCAGAGATACCACTGCAAAGAAATTAGAAGGTATAAGGAATGGGAGCAGTGTCGAATCGTCTGCAGGACGGAAAGAAGATGCTATCAACCCAACCGGATTAACAGGATAACCAAGCCCATTATCTGCCAGTGTGTCTGAGGCCTGAAGAGTAGTTCTCTGAAAAGTATAATGATCCTCTCTGTCTTTTCTCTGCTGATCCTTGAATGTCTGATATATCTTTTCAGCAGTTTCTTTCCATTCTTTATCAAAACATGAACTGTCCTTTGTTTCTTTCCAGTATGTATAGGCGAGTCTTACATGGTAACAGAGAGAGTCTATTTCCCATTTTCTTTCATGCAAGTCAGGAATCATCTTTGTCTTGTCCATCTCCCATCTTGAACCGACTGGTTCGTCATTAAAAGCATTGCAATACGGGTCTTTTCTTATGTAGCTGGCCTGACGATTTACTACTCCCGCAATTAGTTTTTTCAAGGATTCATCTTTTCCCATGAGCCCAATATAAGGAAATACCTGGGCTGTCGAATCCCTAAGCCACATGGCATTTATATCTCCTGTGATGACATAGGTGTCATGCTTCCCTTTTACTTCCCTGTATCTTACAGTTGTATCAAGAGTATTTGGAAAGCATCTTTCGAAAAGAATAGCAAGATCTTTGTCTTTAGCCTTTGCCTTGATTTCATCTATAACAGCCTCAACTGCTTTTGATGTAAACGCCCTTTTAGAGGGGCGTCCCTTCTCCATCATTGCCATAATTTCTTTAGCGCTTAACATGATAAATCTCCCTGTTTAAATCAATTGTTTATTCGATTCTTCCCTTCTGTATGAATTTGCAGTAAGTTCTCAGGAAACGAACCACTCTCCAATGGTTAAAGCATGGTTTTCTAATCTTTGGAATGTCTGACAAGGTCTACTACCGTGCCAGATTACGCCTTGAAAGACTCCGCTTCGAGCTGATGCAATCCATCCGAAGTAAGAGTATCATTTTAAAGCAAATTATCCATCACATTCCAGGACATTTGGTTGATAAGTTGGCAGATGAATATGGGATAACAAATAAAGCAAGGACATTTAAGTATAACATCTTGTCCAATAGCTATATCCTGTAAGAGCGAACCTTTTGAAACTTTTTTTGCATCTTTTTTGTGTTTATTTCAATAATCGGGGTGTATTGAGTGATGTCCCTGTACGCAAAGGATAATATGCTATACAAGGTTGTTTCAAAGGTGAAGCTATTATTCTGAAAGATGAAATAGTGCTTTTTACCTTGCCTAAGACAAAGGAGCAATATCCCGGTGTATTAAGGCGAGTAGAAGCTAAAGTCATAGTTGACAATAAAGAAACTGTAATGGCTTTATAACAAACAACTTTGACTGGTCGCCAGGAATAGTTTGTGATTTGTACAAGGCAAGATGGTCAATAAAGCTATCAAAAAGAGACAAGAAGAAGATGCCGCAGAAATACATGGACGCTAATATTTAAAAACCATTGGTGTACAAAAAAACACCCCCGATTTATCCGGGGGTATTTTTTTATTCTCTTGCTTATGTTTTTTTGTCTGGGCCGACGCCTTTAATTGTAAGAGACTTCCAAAAGGCTATGATCGGTTTCAGCAAGGACATGGAGCCAAATATGTATCAAGATATATTGATACAGATGTAATCTTAAAATCTTGAATTGGATAATGGGTATTCTGTGTATCTGCACAACGAAGCTACGCCGAATAATAAACGCATCTATCATTGAGTAATATATGTACTCAGATCGTACTATTTCATCAAAGTAAATCTGCTCGACAAAGGACTGTAATCTGATTCCAATCTAGATTTTCCTCTCATATAACCTATAATCAATATTATATCCAAT
>JBAXXY010000254.1:0-2923 GCA_037127655.1 Lentisphaerota bacterium | reverse complement strand
GTCTATTATTGAAGATATACTGTCCCCTATCTTCTTCCATACAGGGGCGAAGACACATTTTTTAAGTTCTAAACAGCTCTTGGGTATGGCAGGGTCAACACATGAAATCGGATATACAGATCCTTCAATAAATTTCACAACATCTCCAAGCAATATATCCTTGGGCTCCTTAAGCAGGAAATAACCTCCATGTGGCCCTTTCTTGCTGTCAACAAAACCACCCTTCTTTAGCTCTAGAAATATCAGTTCAAGAAATTTTCTGGGAATATCCTGAGTTTTTGCAACTCCTTCGAGATGGACATATTCTCCTTTATTTTCAGACATGTAAAGGATAATCTTTAAAGCGTAGTCACATTTGTACGATATCTTCATATAACTTCTCCATTTTGTCTATCTAGTTTATAGACTATTTAAAACTTTGTCAACAGCAAGATAGATTTATTCTTAAATTATCAGGATTATTTCTTGAAGAGTCTGTCGTACTGGTTAGCCCAATAGCTCAGAACAACATCCGCTCCTGCCCTGAAGATAGATAAAAGAGACTCTGACGCCATCGGGTACAGATCGCCATAACCTTCCTTTGCAGAAGCATGAAGCATGGAATATTCCCCGCTGACATTATAGGCAGCTAGAGGACACTTAGTATCTTTCCGTATTGCAGAGATTATGTCCAGATAGAAGAGCGCGGGTTTAACCATTAAGATGTCGGCGCCTTCTTTTTCATCTTGCAAAGATTCCCTGATTGCCTGATGAATATCATTTGCCGGAAGCTGATATGATCGCCTGTCACCAAACTGCGGAGTACACTCAGACGCTGACCTGAATGGACCATACATAGAAGAAGCAAACTTGGTTGAATAACTCATAATCAGAGTATCTTGGAAATGATTCTCGTCCAGTATATTCCTTATAGCGCAAACCTGTCCATCCATCATCGCGCTCGGAGCCACGCAATCCGCTCCTGTTTGAGCATGAGATAAGGCAATTTTAGCCAATAGAGCATTTGTCTTATCAATATCCATCTTCCCGCAGTCGTCGAATAAACAGCAGTGTCCGTGATTTGTGTAGGCGCATAAACATACATCTGTACAGACCAGCAAATCAGGAAAATTCATTTTTACAAGATGAATGGCCTTTTGAACAGCGCCATCTTCCCTGTATGGATAGTCTGGGAAGGAAGACTTCCTTGCATGATCATTCATCACGCCGAAAATCATTATCCCGCCAATTCCCATCTCAACGACTTTCTCCAAATCCTCAATAAGCATATCAGGCGAATACCTAAATTGATTAGGCATGGAGCCAATCGGCTCCTTAATTCCCTGCCCTTCAACAACAAATACAGGCCATATAAACTTTGATGGTGCAGGAATCTGCATCCCGAACATTTCCCTCATCCCCGCCGTCCTTCTAATCCTACTTAATTTGACTTTATTAATTTCATTCATAGTTTTAGCTGCTAATCGAGTCTTATGGTTTTCTATTTGTTAATTTCCCAATATCCGCCTTTGTCCGGACCTACACGCTTAATTTTTCCTGCCTCTTGAAGTTTTTTCAGGTATCTTTGAATAGTTCGCTCTGCCTTACTGAGTTTAGAAGATATCTCATCAGCCGAAATTCTGCTGTTAGATTTAATTAATTTTAATATAGTTTCTTCATTATCTACGACATTATCTACGACATTATCTACGACATTATCTACGACATCTATAATTTTATCATCAGGGTGATACTCAATAGGTATTTTGACTGTAAATAGATCCTCTTCCAGAAACTCCACTTTATTTGTATTGGAATAAGCCTTTATATATTGAAAGACTTTACGGATACCCGTTCCCAATTCTTCAGCAAGCCCCATCTGCACAAATATCTTAGCTATATTCGGGTTTTTAGGGAATGGTTCAAAACTACCTGGATAGAGGTGTCCATAAAAATGCGGTTTATTAGGATTTTTAGTTTCAACTCTATCTTTATAAATTATCAGTGTAGCTGGATGAGCATTGGTATATTCTCTGTGAATAAGAAAATTTGCCACTATCTCACGAAATATTGTATCGCGTAATGATATACGCTGAACACCCTCAAGATAAAACTTATCAGGCAGATGCTTGGCAATGAAATTCATCAGAACTTCATACGCGTCTAT
Source organism: Lentisphaerota bacterium (assembly GCA_037127655.1). Classification (GTDB taxonomy): domain Bacteria; phylum Verrucomicrobiota; class Lentisphaeria; order Victivallales; family GWF2-38-69; genus GWF2-38-69. The sequence goes on along the minus strand of JBAXXY010000254.1, from coordinate 777 downwards.
AAGATTGCATCTGATATTTTCTCTATCGTCATAACGGTCAATATCATGCTTACGAAGAAGAGCGTCAATTTTATAATGCGGCACTGCGCTTTGAATCATCTCTTCTCTTCCAAAAAGCATCAATGATGCAAGAGTAAAACCTTCCTGATTTGTTGACAAGTCCGTCCTGTAAAGTCCTGAAGAGACGAAAAAATCATGATCAGAAAGGCTATTCCAGGGATGCCTTGGTCTTTGGACTTTCATTGTTGCTCTAACTCTCTCGACAATACCATGTACAAAATGTTTCTCTTTCAGATAAGGGTATATAGTTCCTTCCGAATAGGAAAAATTCTTTCGCGTGTAAATATTCTTTATCTGTTCATCTGATCTTAACTCATAATCTCCATCAGCGCTACGGTCAAAAACTTTACCCTTACAGCGATGTACTTGTGATGAAACAGGAACATGCAGATAGATTAACTCTTTACCTTCATATTGGACTATCTCGCAATTTAGAAGAAATGAAGGGAATAATTTGTCGGGATTATTCGACAGATTAGCTATGTCTTTGCAGTAGGATTCAACTCTCAAGGGATCTACGCCTTTTATGCTTTTATCATCAGAAACGCCAAGAAGAATAGTACCTCCATTCCGGTTTAAAAATGCGCAAATAGTCTCAAAAAGATTTTTAGGTAAACCATTTTCAGCAGATTTAAACTCTACAGAAATCCCTTCACCTTTTTTTAAAATCTGTCCTAGATAATCATTATTCATAGTAAGTTTGTACTTAATTAAATA
>JBAXXY010000253.1:0-2938 GCA_037127655.1 Lentisphaerota bacterium | reverse complement strand
CTTGCATCAAAGGCCTTAGAGTAATCTTGATATGCTCTATCTTTTATTTTCCTTCTATCTTCAGAATATCAAGATTACTCTAAGGCCTTTGATGCAAGGCAATTTGAGATTGCAAAAAATGATAAAGATTCTATAGGCAAATGGATTGAAGTTTTTGGAGATAAATTCCCGAAGTATGAGTGAAATTGGTAAGCATATAATTCAAGAACAAGACTCTGATGCGAGTATAAGATACTTATCAGCACAGAAACAGCTATATATAAACGGAAAATCAATCTTTACTTTTCAGGTAATTATTGCTGTTCCAATCCCAATTCTCATTTCAATTGTTACACCATTATTAAGTAAAACCGAACAAGGTATTATTTGGATTTTTGTCCTTTACAGTATCATAACGACCTTTCTAGAATTTTACTGCGAAGATAGAGCAATGAAATTGAAAAAATTGGCGGCTTCTATACAGGAAAAATTCGATACTAATGTTTTATTGATTGATTGGAACAAAACCCTTTTACCAAGCAAACCCGAAGGTGGATTGATTTTACATTATTACAACAACTACACAAAAAAACGCAAGGTTGACAAACTTTATGGTTGGTATTCAAACGAAGTTCTACCAGTTAATACAAATATTGCAACGCTTCTTTGTCAGCGTACTAATTGTAATTATGATTTTACATTAAGGAATCGATATGCCAAGACAATCATACTTCTATCCGTTTCAACCTTCATCATATTATTAATTGCAGCAGGGCAGAACGGAATTACTGTTCAGACCTTCATTTCGAGTGTTTTATTTCCATCACTACCGATTTTTATTTTAGCATTCAAGCAAATCTCCAGCAACAAAGAAGCAATTGATAATTTAAAAGAATTAAAAGGCTTAATAGAAAATGAATTAGAGAATATTAAAATCAACGATACAATAGACATCCAATTGATAAGACAGATACAAGATAAAATTTATCTTAAAAGAATCAACAGCCCACTCTTACCCGAATGGGCTTACACTTTTTTAAGGCAAAATTTAGAAGATGAAATGCATTTTTCTATGAAAGAAACAGTTAAAGAATTAACAAAACGATGAAAAAACCTAGCTATAATAACACCTATCCAAAAGGCGAGGCTTTGTGTTCCAAAGACAGTTTTGTGGTAAAATTCCCATCTTTCGGAGCTATATTCCGTTATAAGCAACTCTATGACAAGTGACAATCATAAAATGCATAGACTATGAATGGTAGCAGAATGAAAAGAGCTTATCAATAATGCAATTAATCCAAATAAGCATCGTCTCAGGAGCGAAGCTAATTAGTAGCACCTATTTTTACTGATATTTTTGTATGTAAAAAACTTAAAAAATGACAAATATATCAATTCAAAAAACATAAACATTAAAATAGCAACTATCTTCAATAAATATATAGCAATGCATATTTTTATTCTTTAGATTAATATCACATAAAAACAAGTGATATATAGTGATAGTTTCATTTATGATTGATAGCGGATTAGAGTGTCTTGTAATGTTGGCCAAGTATCATGGATTTCACCCAGATACGGCTCAACTTAAGCATGCTTTTGCCTTAAGCGACAAGGGCGCATCTGTTACGGAAATCCTCAGGATGAACTATAGTAGTAAGCCAGGTGTTCAGGAGATCGTCGAGTTTAACTGACTGTTCATTTCCAAATATTTCAGAGCCTTTACCTGCTGCATACAACAACTTATTTGAACTCAAATCAAGTATAGCCAAACTGGCATCCATTTTATGCATAGTACTATTGATTAATTGCTGAATGAACTCCATCTCTTTCTGTTTGCTTGTATCAATGATATTGCCCATAACTCCTATTACTTTGCCTTTCTCGAAAATGGGATACTTGGAGATAAGTCCCCATTTTCTTTTTCTTGTTCCGACGATAAATGCTTCCTTGTTAACAACAGCTTTGCCTGTGCTTAATACCATCTGGTCTTCTGCAGTATTAAGTTTTGCATCATGAGCGGGAAGGATATTCCTATCAGTTTTCCCTATTATGGTATAACCTTCAAGGGAAAATGTTTTCTGAAATGCATCATTGACTATTATGTATCTAAGCTTTGTATCTTTTACATACAGTATCGACTGCATTGAATTCAGAAAAGCCTTGACGATTAATGCTATCTGTTCTTGTTCTCGGTATATGTTTTGAATTTCTCTGATGTGCTTGTCTCTCTGCTTTGTCGTATCTGATAAGTCAGCCTTTGCCATAGAGATCAAAGTCCCGGTAATTCCACTCAAATCTCGCCCAGAGATATTCTGATTTGTATCCATGTCAGAAATCTCGTTGACTTTTATATTGAGAGATGAGGCGATAAGCCTGACTTTCTCTTCGGAAGGAATAACTTTTCCTTTCTCCCAAAGTGTAAGGGTTTGTCTCGTTACGCCGCACTTTTCTGAAAGAGCTATAGTAGTCCATCTCTCTCTTTTTCGAATTGTCTTTAGTTTGCCACCATAGAACTGCATTATAAACTAAGTCTCCATTTTACATATTTGCCATAATGTATTACATATGTGTAAAAACAATTACATTTAACAACATTAATAATGGAGAAAATGCAAAATGTCAATAACTTTCAGTGACTTTAAAGCGAATCTAGCTATAAGCGATACAACTCGTAAAGAAATAACGCAGGGTATCAAAACTGCTTTCACATCTAAAGAAACGGAAAAGAATATTCAAAATAACTAATCTAAAAAACATAAGGAATAAAAAACGGACTCTTTAAACCAGTGAATAGGCATTGAGATTCTGGTTTTTGTGTTGCAATATCATCAAAGATGGAAAAACTACTTACAGAACTTAACGAAGTACAAAAAGAGGCCGTTCAATTAACTGACGGCCCAATGCTTATAATTGCAGGTGCTGGCTCTGGTAAAACAAGGGTAATTACCTATAAAGT
>JBAXXY010000252.1:0-2954 GCA_037127655.1 Lentisphaerota bacterium | reverse complement strand
GAAGAGCACTAAAGATACCTTTCATAATTTTCCCCTAATTTTATTTTTTAAAGCTGGAATAATTCATATTTTATTGCGTCTAAAGTCATCGATTTATGGAACAATAACCACTTTAAGAGCGTCGCTTGTACCAAAAGTATCAAGGCCCTTCTGAAAGTCCACTATCCCAAATTTATGAGTAATAAGAGCATCCACATTAATTCTTCCTGAACTTATCAGATCAATGGCAGGACCATTGGTGTAAGGATTGTTATATGACCCGCATATAGTAATTTCATTAGAATTTATGTATTCAGGGGATATCTGGGTAAATTCTCCGATAGGAGCACAGCCAAAGGCTACAACTATGCCTCCTCTTTTAGCCATTAAAACAGATTTACCAGTAAGCGCTGTTCTTCCTGCGCATTCCATCACGACATCTGCTCCATCAGGATATATTTTTCGGTAGTCCTTATCAAAACTAGGTGCAGTAGGGTCAATAGCATAATCAGCGCCTAATTTGAGAGCAAGTTCGCGTCTTTTAGCAAGCGGATCGCTTATTGTGATTTTTGTTGCACCGCTAACTCTTGCTATCTGCATATTCATATTGCCTATTGCTCCTGCTCCATGAATAAATACGGAATCCCCAACTTTATACCTGCTAAGTTGAGCTCCGCGCAAACAGCATGCTACAGGTTCAACCATAGAACCCTGTTCATATGTCATAGTGTCTGGAATTTTATATGCATGTGTTTCTTCAATTACAGCATATTCGGCAAATGCGCCTGCTCTAAATACACCGAAAGGCTGCTGGTATTTACATAGATGAGCTCTGCCTCTTTGACAGAATTCGCAGTAACCGCATCCTACATTTGGATCTACAGCTACTCTGTCTCCAATTTTAATAAATTTTACTTCAGAACCAAGCTCAATTACTTCCCCTGAAGCTTCATGTCCTGGAATTAAAGGCATCTTGCCTTCATAAACTCCGCTTAATAGGTGTATATCAGTCCCGCAAATTCCACATGCTTTTATTTTTAAAAGAACTTGGTTCTTTTGTGGTCTTGGAATAGGAACTTCTTTGATCACCATTTTTTTTGCTGATTCATAGACAACTGCTTTCATTTTCATGATACCAACCTCAAATAATTTTTATGTTTTGCTTTTTGGTTCAAATGCCCCGTGAATTCTGCATATTTTTGCAGCATATTCCGCCGCGCATAATATTGCACTTGATAATTTTCTGTTGTTAAGCCAATTGGAAAGGAATGCTCCAATGAAAGAGTCACCTACTCCCAGAGTGTCGACAACCACAGTTGGAATTGCCGGCTGCTCTATAATTTTCTTTCCGTCAAATCCTATGCTGCCTTTGGCTCCCATCGTTATGACAATTATTGAAAATCCGAATTTGCCGAGTTTTTTAAGTTCAACTTTCAATTCATTATCATTTAGTGCAGGCCTGGAAAAAAAAGCTATTTCTACTTTATCTTTAAGCGACATAAGCAGTTTTTCATCGTATTGTTCTGAAAGATCAACAGAGATCTTGCTCCCATTATTATGAATCTTTGTAATCTGGGAACTGATTTTATTGTAGTAATCATCAACTCCGCCAGCAGATGCTGTAGGCCAGTTTGAAAATAGTGTATGGTGAACAAGGTCAAATTTTTTAATGTATTCGTACTGCTTATTGGTCAGGTCAAATTTAGATTGTATACCTAATGATTCATCTACGAAAACCCTATCGCCGTTATTAAGCTCTACTTTTGTCCAAGCAGTTTTTCCCTCAAGCACTACTATATGCGATATATCGATATCTTCGTTTTTAAGGGTTTCAACTACCAACTTGCCTTGCTTGTCATTTCCTACAACACCGACATAAGCCGTAGGAGCACCGTTCCGGATTGAGGCAACTGCATTATTAATGCCGTTGCCGCCTACATACATTTTTTCCGGAGTACCAGAATATAAATCAACACAATTATCACCAACGATGCAGATCTTTTTCATAATTTTATTTAGTTTGAGCATTATGCGTTAATGCTTCATTGATCATCTTTTCTACGGTGAAGACTGGCTTATAACCTAATATGGATTTAGTCCTTGATATATCAGCCTCATAATCCTTAATACCTTTCACTCTTACTTTCCTGAATGGTTTCCCAAGTTTCTTGCCAATGAGTTCATAATACTTGGTATAATCCAGTCTATCAGGCGCAGCGAGGTTGAAAGTTTCATTTTTAACATCTTCTCTTTCTATGCCAAGAACGAAACCCTGAGCTACATCTCTGCTTTCACAGAAATGTTCATGGAATATTTTCCCGTCTGCCTGCATAGGTGCAACTATGTCATCAGGATTAAGTCCGACTTTATCCTCGGCAAGAATGTTGTCCATGTAGTTGCCAGCTTTGAAAAGGAGACCGATCATTTCTTTAGAGTCCATTGCCCAGAATATCCTTAGATTAACATAAGGAATATTAAAAAGCCTGGAGTATTTCTGGATCATGATTTCAGTTGAGTATTTGCAAATAGCGTAGACATTAACCGGCCATGCCTCCATATTTTCTTTAATAGGTACATCGTATGGATTGTATTCTGACCCCGTGGCATAAACGGCATCTGTGCTTGCAAACACGAGTTTTTGTATGTTCCCAACTTCCTTAATAGCCTGCAGAACATGGAAAGTTCCTTTTACATTTACATCAAAAATAGTGAACTCTTCAAAAAAGAACGGCGGGAATACGGCTGCAAGATGGCATACAATATCCACCCCTTTTACTGCATTCTTTACATCATCATATTTTAAGAGATCTCCAATGAAAATCTCTGCCTTACCCTTAAATGCACCAGTATCTTTTCTGTCAAATATTCTGACGCTGTAACCATCTTTCAATAGCGTTTCTACAACATGTTTTCCTACGCGACCGAAACCACCCGTAACTAGTACTTTTTTCATTCTAAATGCTCCTGTTATAAAT
>JBAXXY010000251.1:0-2981 GCA_037127655.1 Lentisphaerota bacterium | reverse complement strand
TTCCCACCCCTAACACCTATTTCCAATATCTTTAATTTTTCATGACGGATTGATAAAAAATATTTCTCGTAAATATCCAAATATGTCAAACTATTGTAAGTATGGCAATCGTCAACTTTATCTGTTCCAAATTCCAAACCAAGGATATTAAGTTCGGAGCTATTTCTCTTTCTCTTTTCTATGTTTTTTTTCCGCCAAGATAAGTAGGGCTTATATATGACCGTGTTCGTCAAGGAATTCGTTTTTATTGTTTTTTTTATCAAATCTTTCATAAATTTACACTCATATCTTACTTTAATTTGTTAAAGAATACCCAATTCCCACATATAAAATTCAATAGTTTGCTTTCCGATGCAAATTCGTTTGCCGACTTAAAGCGGTAGATAGCTTCTTGTCTGATAGATGAACTTTTAGATATTAGCATTTTTACAGCATCAGCTATTCCTGCAACAGACTGATGACAGATTATACCTCTTTTTGAATCTTCTTCAATAAACTGCTTTTGGGCAGGAGTATCGGTAGCTATTATATAAAGACCAGCCTGAGCATAAGCTAATATCTTGTTTGTAAGACAGTATTGCCTATTTTCGTCTGCACTGTTTAATTCTAAGGCCAGTCCTACATCATATTCAGCAAGTGACAAATGAAGCTCTTTTTGAAGCATTGACGGCAAGAAAGTTACATTTTCTATTATCTCTGAATTCAGAGTGGATTTAAAAAGCAAATCCATCTCTCCGATTATTGTTAATGAGATGACCCAAAAACTATCTTTGACTGCTTCAAAAAGCATCTCAAGTCCTCTACCAAAAGTTACTTTCTGAGAGAACCAGACAAGTTTCAGTTTGCCTTCTTTCCTTTCCGGTGCTTTAAATTCATCAGAAGGAAAACTATTCAAAGTTACAATATGATTTCTGTGACCTCCTATCAATTCATTTATCTTATCAGCAATCATTGGGCTGGAAGATATTATCATGCTAACAAAAGGCAAAAGTCTCTTAAGTAAAAATTCTCTTCTTTTTCTTTCATTCTTAACATCTTTTCTGATTAATTCACCTGGATGATAGTCCTCAATATCAAAGGCAAATGGAATGCCAAGCTTACAAGACAATTTCCAGGAAGGATAGAGAGCACCTGCTCCAAACCCCAAGATTAAATCATACTTGCCATTATTTTGCTTCTTTAGAAAATCCCCCAAAATTATCGAAGATTTATTGCTGGCAAAAGCAGCAATATCAATATTCTTACTGAATAGTGGGTATATAAAACTAGATAACTTTTCCTTGACTGTAGCTATAAACCATGGAACAAAAGGTTTTCTTCCAAGACTTAAAGATATTGCGCTAAGTGAGAGTTCCGCTAGAAGAAGTTTATCTTTATCTTTCCATGCAGGAGATCTGCTGACTAGCGCAATATCGCAGATAAAATCATCCTTTAGGAGATTAATTATCTTCTGCGCCCTCGGCGTAGTTGATAAGTTTCCAGAAAGAATAAAAAGCAAACTCTTCAAATTCAAACTCTCCTATAGAAAATAGTAACTCAGTAAAGAAGCAATACCAAAACTTACTCCAAGCGCCTGCAAAGATATCGCAGTTTTATTAAAACAAATGCATGATGAATATGATATTAGAAAAAGTGGTAATGCCTGCACTACATAACGACTTGAAAATTGAGCAGAAGACTTAATTGTATAAGGATTCCGCAAATAAGAATAAATCTATCCCAAAATGTCTTTGACTTATTAAGAAAGTTATAAAGCCAAATTACAATAAAAAGCACTCCCATCCATATCAAAACTGCCGGCATTAAGTATTTATAGTTATCCTGAAAAAAAACCATAGGAATTTTTGCTGCCAATGTTCTTAATGGATCAAAGGAAACAACCTGAAATGAAATGTTAAAAACAGCTGCACAGATTAAAACCATAGCTGAATAAATATAATACTTTACCGGAACAATCAACCATTTATAAGATATGAATAGAGTTATAACGAGTTGATATCCTAAAGCTAAAAATCCATAGAAAAAATTATAACCTGACTGAACATTTTGCACATCTGGCGGAGTTAAACCGCCCCATGTGCCAAATACAATTAAAGGAAAATAAGTAGTAGCGATTATATAAATAATAAGAGAAACATAATTCCTGCTGAAAAAAAAAAGAAACGGAATAATAAACAGAATCATCAAATAAGGTGCGCGGCCTATAATTGACAGTCCAAGGAATAGCCCTCCAAGCATCGAATAAGTACTACTTTTAAATCCATTACTCTCAACAAAAAGACAAAGGTATAGCATCATTATGCCTAGTACCATAAAAAACATTGCAAATACTTCTGTGAGTGCCATACCTGAAACAACCCATGTCATCGGAGCAGACATTAGAAATAACGCAACGAACGGAATGACAAACCTAGTGGCTTTAAAATAGTAGAAAAGGCTTATCATAGTCGCATATAGGAAAAAGCAATTAACAAGTCTCATCGCTACAGGATTTGATTGTTCTCCGAATCCTAAAACATAGTAAATTATCTGATAAAGCGGTCCTGGGGATTGATTTTTAATATTATAAATAAAAGTCCGGCTCAGCCCATGCGTTCGTAAAGTCTCTATATTTGGTATAAAATTATTTTCGTCGTAAATATATGAACTAGGAGAAAAAAACACAATTACCAGAAATAAAAATATACAACTCAATAATGCCAAACATAAAGAATACTTATAATAATTTCTTTCAGGTTTTATTTTGTTTGTAACCTCATTACCAAGCATAATATATCAAATATCTTTAGGATAAATTCCTTTAATTAAAATACTGCATACGGTATAATTAATTATAACTAATAAACCTAAAAAACATATAAAGGCTTATATGTTCAATAATAAAAAAGTTGTTGTTGTAATGCCTGCTTATAACGCAGAGAACACACTAATAAAAACATATATTGAGAATCCCTTAACAGAAAACCTTCTTAAAAATAATA
>JBAXXY010000250.1:0-3003 GCA_037127655.1 Lentisphaerota bacterium | reverse complement strand
AGAGTGCTAGGGTCTCTCTTCGAGATATATTTCAGTAGATTATCTTTCTCTCTACACATGACGGTAATACGATCACCCAACCTGAATTTAGTTGATCCTTTTGGATGGATATATTGATCATTGCGTTTAATTAAAGTGATCAGTATCTCGTAGGGAAGCATCAATTCAGAAAGCTCTTTATTAAGAAATGGAGAGGAGGATGTAATAGTCAACTCGAACATGTGATTCTCCAAATATTCCATATCTGCAGTATCCGTATCATGATTTATAGAAGATATATCTTTTTCAGTCATCTTAAGTATGTCGGCAACAAATTTGAGAGTACTTCCCTGGATAACTACTGACACTAGAACAATAAAGAATATCAGATTAAAAATTATCTCTGAATGCGGCACATTTTCAACCATGGTAAAAATGGCAAAAACAATCGCCACAGCGCCTTTGAAACCACCTGCCGATAAGAACAATTTACTTTTAGCGCAATACTTCTTCCTGAAAAACGACAGAGACATAAATACACTCATAGGTCTTACCAGAAAAACCATTATCACAGCGAGAAGCAGACCTATCCATGCAAAATCTATAAGCTGTTTTGGAAAAACCAGCAAACCTAGACACAGGAACAAAATAATCTGCATTATCCATGACATGACAGAAAAGAATTTAACACAACTGTTTTTGTAGAGGAATTTTTTGGAACTGATCGATAGTCCAAGGATGTATATTGCAAGATAACCATTGCCGTAAGAGAGTTGAGTGGCAGAGTAAGTAAAGCCTAAAATCCCTAACAGAAGAATAGGATAAAGAGCTTCTATTTTTAGATGAAGCCGTTCAATGAACTTTTCGGCGAGATAACCTAAAAGCACCCCCATTAAACCGCCAATAATTATCTCTCTAAGAAAAAAATAGACATAATGCCATAATGATCCATTATCTCCCTTCACAAGAGAGATAAACAATATCACCATCACAAAAGCTATAGGATCATTGCTTCCTGATTCGAACTCAAGAAGGCTTTTCATTCTAGTTTTAATATTAAGCCCGCTGAACTGCAGAAGAGAAAATACAGCCGCCGCATCTGTCGAAGCCACAGCCGCAGATGCAAGGAAAGATAATTGCCATCCCAAATCTGTCAGATAATGGATGGGGATAGCAAAGAAAATCACACTAAGGAAAACTCCCAAAACTGATAAGGCTATCCCTTCTTTAATAATCGGTCTGACTTCTTTGACATTAGTCTCCAACCCACCAGTGAAAAGAATCACGCATAACGAGATAGTAGCGATAAAATATGCTGAGTCAGGATCATCGTAATAAATCCAACCTAATCCATCAGAACCTGCAAACATCCCGATAAATATAAAAATGACAAGTAAAGGAATGTTAAATCTTTTTGAAATCTTAGCTGAATAAACACTAAGTATTAGAAGTATTGAAAATATTATTATCTTGCTTTCCATCAGAAATGCTCCTTTAATCTACCAATATTTCCAGAAGTTGATAAGCCGGCTCTTCGTAAGGATGGGCACTCTTAAGAGCCAATATTACCTTGTCCTTTAACTCAACAGGGAAAATCATCTCAACTTTGTACTCTTCGACATACTCAAAAACCATCGCCTCGCCTATAAATGGCGAACTTCCCGGCAATGGACGAAACTGCCCCTTCCCAAGTACCTGCCAACAGCAAGAATCATAATCGCCTATTTTCCCTGCTCCAGTTTGGAATAAAGCGCCCTTAACTTTCTCAAGATGTGACGATGGAACATAAAAATCTATTCTGTAAAATTTTTCCATGTTTTCTAAATCTTCCTGTTTTTTGCTTGACCAATAACAACCTAAACTATATTCTTGAACAAACTTTAAAAAACTTATTTAAACTATTTTCGAGAAGAATTATGAGCACTAACAGTCTTTACAGAATAATCCAAACCGATGTTTGCGAAATTAGAATTGACTATCAGAATACACCTTCGTTTAAAATCCTTGGGGTTTGCATGATGAGTAAATTAGAAAATATGCCTCAGATGAGCAAGGAAGGAAAAGAAACCAATGAAAAGAATGCCATTTTAGACTCGATAGAAAGTAATATTCACAACTATTTTTTTCATGGAACTCCCTTAGTAGTAGATATGAAACTCTTGTTTATGGAACAAATATCTCCTTATTACAGAAAAGTTCTTGAAACTTTGTACGATAAAGTCACTCATGGGAAAATTATTACATATCAAAGATTGGCAGAACTAACAGGCAACCCGAAGGCTTCAAGAGCCGTAGGAACTGCCATGGCATTAAACCCGTTCCCTCTTATTGTCCCATGCCACAGAGTGATCAAATCAGACTTTTCTTTAGGAAACTTTGGTTCAGGTGTGAAGTTAAAATTATATCTCCTCGAAAATGAAATAGGGAAAAACTCATTTAAGAATTTTTCCCTGACTAATAAGAAAGTTCTGGTTTAAGCAATTTTGATATTGAATCGGATTTATATATTCAAGCTTTATACAAAGTTGCTATGAATTTGCAAATTTCTGGAGGGTCGATGCCCACAGCATTGCTAACATTCAATGCTCCATTGTTCTAGAGCAATGCTCCATTGCAGACCTACAAGGTCTGTTGTAAGGATACTTTACTCCATTGTAAACATACACGCTTCATTGTAAGGATACAATACTCCATTGCATGTATGCAATGCTCCGTTGTAAACCTGCAATGAACCATTGTAAACATCATCTGGAGCTCAGGAAGGATGATTTGAAGTATATTGCTCGTACAAGGCGAAGAGATATTCTATTCTTGCGGCTTCGGTTGGGAACATTTGAGGGCGGTATGCCAAATCTACGGCTTTGTCGAGATCATTATGGGCTTTGACAAGTACCGGAGGCATGGTTAACGGATCATAAAGGTCGGCAAATGTTATGGTCACTCATTCTTTACAAAAGGTTTTGTCACCCGTAATAAATTGATATTACTTGGTTAAAGAAATATATTCTTTATACAGGTCAATAT
>JBAXXY010000249.1:0-3030 GCA_037127655.1 Lentisphaerota bacterium | reverse complement strand
CTTTTAATCCATGAAAAAACTGAAAGTAAAATATGGTCTGGCCTTCAGGCTCTGCGCCTTCGTAGTAGCATTCGTAGTAGTGCTGATTTTCTTCATACTCTCTTATAACTACTTTGCCACAAGAAATAAAATCATAGATAATACAAGAAACAACATAGAGATAATTACTTCCCTTCTCTTCAGCAAGATAGACTACATGATATCTTCTGCTGAAAAAAGAACTACATACATCGCCAATGTTTTAAACAATCAGGAATTCTCGATTGATGAATTCTCCACCCTGCTCAAAAAAACTGTTGAGTCTGATCCATTCATTCACGCAATTGGTCTGGCCTTTTGCCCGAATATGGTTTTTGAGAAAAAATCTCCAACCTTTATCAAATATTTTTATCGTGAAGGCGGGACCATAAAAGAAGGCGATGAAAATTTTGATTATACTCACAAAAACTGGTACAAAGCCGCTCTTGAGAATGATTCCGGCGTCTGGAGCAAGCCTTACTATGGTTTCCCTAATAATACGCTTATGATTTCCTATTCGATTCCATTTTATGCCACCCAGGACGAGAAAAGAGTTACTTCCGGAGTAGTCGAGAGCGAAATATGGCTGGAAGAGTTAATGAAATCAGCTTCAAAAATAAAAGGGCTTGAAGACGGCTATGTATTTTTTATTGCTATGGACGACCTTTTCATAGTCCACAATAATCAAGTCGAAGTTACTAAACTGTCTTCTTTGCCTTTCAGGTACGATGAAGAGAAAAGCAAAGCAATTTTTGATGGAATTAAGCAGGGGAAAGATTATTACGAAATGTCTTATAACATGCTGATAAATCAAGAAGCTGCTGTTTACTTCTCGCAGTTTGAGAAAACACAATGGTCTATCGGTGTGATGCTTCCGATGGGGAAGGAATTTTCTGAACTGAACTACTTCACGACAAAACTTATGATAATAGGTATTGCAGGGTGCCTGATAATAATTGCATTTATTATTATTCTTATAAATAAAATCACAAGACCTCTCTATCATCTTGCCAGAGCTAACTCTTTTGTAGGGAAAGGAGATTTTCAGGCTGAAATACCCAGAATTTCATCTTTCGACGAGATTGGGGTTTTGACTTTGTCGTTTGAGAAGATGAAAAGGAGCCTGAAGAAATATGTAAAGAACCTTGAGGAAGCTACTGCTGCAAAAAAGAAGATTGAAAGCGATCTTGCTATGGCCCGCGCTATCCAACAGGCTCTTCTGCCACTAAAATTCAAAATAGGAAATGAATTTGACCTCTACGCTTCTCTTACGCCGGCTCTGGAAGTTGGCGGCGACCTTTATGACTTCTTCATGCTAGACAAGGATCATTTCTGTTTTGCTGTCGGCGATGTTTCCGGGAAAGGCGTCCCTGCGGCTCTCTTCATGGCAATAGTAAAAACCCTTTTCCGTTCCAAGATGAATCTGATGCTCAATCCATCTGATGTCCTTAATGCGATGAATGCTGATATCTGCACTGACAATGAAACATCTACATTTGTTACATTTTTCTTGGCTGTCATGAATATAAGAACCGGCGTTATTGAATACAGCAATGCTGGCCATAACTTCCCGCTTGTCCTGGATAACTCTTCAGGCAAATGCAGTTTTCTGGACCACGGTCGCCCCCAGCCTCCGATCGGTTTAGTGGAGCTCCAGTACACAAAACATTCTATCCAGCTTAAACATGAAGATTTGATCCTCCTATACACTGACGGAGTAACAGAAGCTAAAAATGCCAACGACCAGCTTTATACCAATGGAAAACTTGCTGAACTTCTCAACTCATGCAAAGAGTCTGATTCAGAAACTATTGTTAAATGCGTATTGTCATCAGTCCATGAGTTTTCAAAAGGCGTAGAGCAGTCAGACGATATTACTCTTCTTGCCCTCAAATATAAGTAGAAAACATCGAAAGTTTTGTAACCACGAATTTCACGAATAAGCACGAATTAGAAATTCTTTCTCGTGTCTTTTCGTGTGATACGACCGTATCTTCGTGGTTAAATGTTTTTCTTGAAACCTACTGAGTAGTAGTATTTCAGTCTCTCTTGCTGCAACGGGAAGATTGGATTGCTTCTAAAATATTCTTTGTTGATACTTTTGTTTTTATGCCCTCAACATCAAAAGGAGAAATATTTGTTTTTTCAAGCTGAACCTTAAAGATAAGTCCATTACGCTGCTTAATTGCTACCTGACCTTTTGTATAGGCAGTATTTAAAACTTTTTTGAGATCTTTCTTTGCTTCAGTATAAGTATAAGTAACCATTTTACAGCTCCATAAGGTTTATATTTTTAATTTTCTTGCAAGTTCAGCCATACCTTTATCTAAAGTCAGCAATGCGCATTTCTCTTGTATAGCTAAACTCAAAAAGTAAAAGTCATAAGCATATCTTTTAAAGTTGAATGCAAGAGCAAGAGAGTTTTCAATATTTATAGGTTTTAATGACACTTGAATTTTTCTTGTGACTGCCCATGCCTGAAGAGCTTGAGATTCAGATAGAATATTTCTTTTTACCAGTGAGGATAGAGCATTTCCCATTTCAAATGAAAGAATCTCAGGAGCTAAGATACTGAATCCTGATGTCAGAGTAATAATTTTCTCTTTCTCAGGTTCTTCTAAAGCTACTGCTAGAAATATACTTGTGTCTGCTACTATAATTTTCATGATGATTAAGTATATAATTAACGCATAGACTTTCAATTGAGATATAAAAAATCACGCTGAAACCTCGAAGATTCTTCAACCACGAAGACACAATCGTGTCATACGAACAACCACGAATTAGAAATTCTTTCTCGTGTCCTTTCGTGGTTAAATGTTTTTCTTTTTTTCTGTCCTGATTCTTCAATATCTGAATTGGGGTAGTTCGTTTCTATTGTTTCAAGCAGCTATCAATCACATACTAACAAATTGATAAATTTCTTAGGTGTCGTAAATACTACACGATTTAGTGAAGTTGAATTTAAATCAAAAACACCTGTTGACAAATATTTCTGATAATGATATGTAT
>JBAXXY010000248.1:0-3106 GCA_037127655.1 Lentisphaerota bacterium | reverse complement strand
TCTAGTACCCGCAAGGGTGTAAGGGTTCAAGTCCCTTCTTCGGTACCATCTTTCCTCATTTTTTAAAAATAAATGGCTCTTCCCCAACAACAGGGGCAGTTTTAACTAAGCACATAAAGCTCTGACTCTCAATTCATCATATTTAAACTCTTCACTTTTTACTGTATTCCCAAGGAATCATTCTCTATTTAAGGGTTTACAATTCCCTCAATTAAGCTAAAAAATAGGAAAACTATCTTGTTTATGTGATGTATCCAAATGTCATTACATATGAGTTTGAACAACAGAAAAAAGACTGGCTTATGGAAATTAAGGATTCCTACCTGCTTAAAGATATTTTGGAGTTTCAGAAAGTAAAAAGTTCCAGGCAGATTATGGATATGCTTAAACTTCTCGCTTTTCAGATAGGGAGCGAGGTTTCAAGCTCAGAACCTGCAGGGAGCCTTGGTTTAGATCACAAAACAATTTTGCGTTATCTTGAACTGCTTGAGAAATCATTTGTTCTCTTTATGCTTATGAATTCAAATGGGCAAATCGAAAAATAAAAGAACCTAAATTATGGAAAGAAACCTATCCTCAGTCTGAATTCAAAATTATTTCACATGAAAATCATATCGATTTTATTACCTGATTTTATCTTTAACCACGAATAATCTTCCGCTTATTAAAACTTCGTGAGACCTTTGTGGTTCACTATTCGCTTAATCGGCTAGGTTCGCTTTGTCCAACTTTCTACTTCTGTTCAGAGTTTAAACAAATTCTTGCAACAGCATTCAATAAGCTTATAATTCATGTCAATAGCTGATTATAAATAATAAATTTATTTAGGCTTACTTTTGAATAAACTAATAAAAAAGAGAACTGATTTTTTTTCCAGCAATCTTCGTCAAAGATTCGGCGATAATATTAGTGATATTTTTATTTTTGGCTCAAGAGCCAGAGGAGACTACCACATTGGTTCAGACTATGACTTTGCCGTAATAGTAAAAACAAAGGATAAATCTGTCATTAATGGAATTAGGGAAATAGAAGTCGATTTTCTAAATAAGTTCGACGAATTATCTGGAAGCTTGATTTATAGCGAAAATGAATGGCAACGAAAGCAGAGATTCCCAATCGGCATCAATATCCTAAGAGAAGGAATCAAAATATAACGCTCAATCATGATGTCAATGCAATTCAATCTACCAGAAAGAGAGAAGATTAGCTCTTCGTGGTTAACTCTTCACTGGGTCGATTGACCCTTTAGTTTTTCACTTTTAACTTAAGCGGCGCTTTCGGCGAAAGACGCCCTCTTTCTGTTAAATTCTTGATATTTCTTTGAAGATGAATAGAATCTAAAGATATAGAATAGATCAATTATAATCCGATTTTGGAAACTATGGAAATAGAACTTCTTAAACAAGAAATAGTGCAAAGGCTCAAAGCGTTAAATCCCGAAAAAATTATACTTTTCGGCAGCTATGCCTATGGTTCTCCCACTAAGGACAGCGATATAGATTTGTATGTAGTGACCAATGACAATTTCATACCTCAAAGCTTTAAAGAAAATATGGAAATTAAACTCAAAGTAGCAAATCAGCTAAAGAGTTTGCAAGCAATCATCCCTATTGATACAATAACCCATACAAAGCAAATGTCAGAGAAATTTATTGAACTCAATAGTTCATTTAGCCGTGAAATATTTCAAAAAGGTATTTATCTGTATGACAATAGAAAATGAATGGTTAAAAGCCGCGCAGTTAGATCTTGAGAACATCGCTTATATTTGCGAAATTGACCGCTTGACTCCAGTCATAGCTTTTCACTCTCAACAAGCTGTAGAGAAATCATTGAAAGCTCTTTTGGAATATCAGAAAGTTTCTATTCCCAAGGTTCATAAACTGCAGACTCTTTTGTCCTTGATAAATAGAGTCTTAAATTTAGATGAAAAGATGGTGCAAACACTTGATGAACTTTATATAGACTCGAGATACCCTGGAGATTTGGGGCTTCTTCCGAATGGCAAACCTACTCTTGATGACGCAAAAGAACTCTACGATTTTGCAAAAGCAGTTTACTTGAAAGTTTCCGAGATAGTCCATATTTAAGATTGGATTAAAAACAATCTAACTCAGCCTTGATTTTACTTTTCGTAGCACGGGCATCTTGCCCGTGGTATTTGCGGAAACCTTTAACTTTTCACTGGGTCGATTGACTCTTTAGTTTTTCACTTTTCACTTTTAACTTTTCACTTACCCTATTGACACTTCTTTGGTATAGCTTATACTTTGGTTTGCAAGGAAGGAATTGAACCCAAAAACTTCCTTATAAAATAAAAACAAATAAATACAATAAAAAGGAACACAAAAATGAAAACTAAAAAATTCACACTAATCGAGCTATTGGTAGTTATCGCTATCATAGCAATCCTAGCTGCTATGCTTCTTCCAGCCCTTAATCAGGCTAGAGAAAGAGCCCGCAGAATCTCTTCTGCTTCTAACCTAAAGCAGATCGGTACAGCATTAGTTTCGTATTCTACCGAAAATGCTGAAAAGTTTCCATTTGCTACAACAGATGGAAACGCCGCTGTTTCAGGAACAGCAGGCGCAGGTGCAGGTACTGCAGGATCGCTAGAATTGCTCCAAGATAGCCTAAAAAATTTAAATATTTTAATTGACCCATCTAGCGGTAATTCGGCAACAGTAACAACTTGGGGACCAACTGCAAAATGTGACTATGTATATTGGACTAATGCTAATTTAACAGCATCTATTGTGCAGCCTGATAGTGGCATAGCTGGCAACTCAACTTTGACAGCTCAACGTGCTAATTTTGGGAATGTTTTATTTAGTGATGGCCATGTTACAGGTTTTACTGGCTCTTCTACTAATTCGTGGAAATCTGATGCCAACATAAAGGGTGGCGTGGCAGGAGTGGGCGTTCAATCTTTGATGTGATTAAACTATATTAAAAAGCAGAGACTAGAGTCTCTGCTTTTTTGTGTTTTACTGAAGTTCAACACAAGGAATGAACAAAAAGGAAGCATTATGAAAACTAAAAAATTCACATTAATCGAGCTATTGGTAGTTATCGCTATCATAGCAATCCTAGCTGCTATGCTTCT
>JBAXXY010000247.1:0-3116 GCA_037127655.1 Lentisphaerota bacterium | reverse complement strand
GTATATATTCGTATATCAGGAATATCTGATACATAATTGAGTTTTTGTAGCTCTAATGCCAGGAATCCACCAATAGCTATCCTTATATTATGATCACGCAGCAGCACTTTGACTTTCAGTAAAAGAGTGTCAATAGAGTATGTAGTATCGTATGGAATGAATCTTATAGCTTTCCCATAATTGTTCTTATAATAGAAACTCCAGTCTTCCAATAGATCTTCAAGGCAATTATTATTAAACTTATACAAATTGTGCATCTTTTGTTTAAGTAAATAATTTTTCTCTAAAGAATACCTAATAAAATTAGACACTGAAGCTTGAGATGCATTTGATTTTAAAATAAGCTCACTTGCAGACAAATATCCTTGCTCGGTCGCATTCTTGAACAATCGCCAATGATAAATCACAATTTTGAGTAAGTTTTGATTTAAAGCAGAAAAATAATTTGTTGACTTGGCATAGAAATCTGAACTTTCAGATGATTCTTCTAAATCATCTAGCAATGGGGGTAGTAAGTAGTTATGAGTAGCAATAGTTGTGTTTAGTTTGAGTATTACAGAACCAAATTCATCTATGACTATCCATTTAAGTTCTTTAAAATATTTTTCTGAATATTCATTTAGAATTTTAACCACTTCACTTCGGCAGCTATTAACTAACAAGGCTAGCATCTGCAGATTACGATCATTCATAAATTTGAGGATAGCATCAGCTACTATTCCCTTTGCATGCTCTAATCTTAGGGGGCTAGCAACCTTATAAATAACGGATTTATCTGCTGGAATATTAGAAAATTTATCCCTTAGAAGCGATAGGCTTTGCTTTAAATAGTCTTTCTTTTGTTGAATTCTATTCATTTATTTCGTGTATTAGTGAGCATTTATTTATTAATGTTCATTAATATTACATGTTTTCACTAATAAAAGCAATAGGCATTTTTAAAGAACAACTTATCTCAAAGATTTAAGATTCATTATTAACCACTAGAAATTTATAGATATCCCTTTGATAGAATCTTCATTGAGTTTTATATAATACTTGTTTAATGTTGTGCAATCGTCGCCAAGGATTTATATAAAAATTGTTATTGATTGTTCCTTTTGAAAGAAGGGGTTCATATGTTGTCTGAATAATCAAATAACTGTGCCTTTTCCTGATTTTGCTAATATTTCTTAGTTTTTCCAATCCTTCTTGGTATGAAGAACAATAATTGGTCTTCTCCCCTCCCCTCTTTGAAAACTTACTTCCACATTTTCTTTCGAGGATCCATTCACCAAAGAGATTTATGGATAGTTGTCAAGCCAGGCGAACAAAAATGGCAATGACAGGCTGCGAAGGTATTCTTCAAGGGATTAAGGGAGTGCAGCTGCAGTCAGAATTAGAAAACCTTCCGGAAGGAAATCACGCATTTGTTGCGTTAGCGCTGGCAGCCCCTTCAGGGTGGAGACTCCAGGCTCCATCTGCAAGGACAACATAGCGACCCGCAGGGTAACGCCCTGCTCTGGATCGGAAAGCTGGACAGAGAGACTCCTTGAGAGCTTCAGCTCGAATCTTGAAGGTATTTCTCCTTCGGGTGGGGCGTTGGGGTTTGGCTGCTTGCGGAGACAGCGCAGATTTATTTGCCTGGCTCCGCAGCCAAAGGGCAACCTAGTCTGGCCAGCATAAAGAAAAAACCCCTGCCCTCAAGGGATTTCAAAGGCAGGGGGGAAAGGGTTAATATTTATTTATCCTAAAAATATCGCCTGGGAATTTCCGTTTTAACTTGTTCAATCTTTCTAAGACTTTTTCATAATGCATAGTTCTGTAAACTCTTTCAAATTTCCCGTCCACAAACTTCTTGACCAAATAGTAATTATTTTTCATATCATCATTATTTAATAATGGGGCTCACGCCCCTACTGTTATGCAGTCCTATTAAGAATGTAATTAACGGCTTTTTCTGCCTTTCCTGCGGCATTTAGTAATAACTTGTTATCATTTTGCAAGGCTTTTAGCCAGCTTTCGATATATGCTGCGTGGTTTTCAATATCTAATTTTTCTCCGGTTTCTGCCATTAGAAAACTTGCTCCAAGTTCTGCGGTTAGTTCTTCTTTTGCATATGTTTTAGACCCAAAAGCAAAAGACTGCCCTTCATCTGCAAATCTGTTAAGCCTGCTGCTATGTCCTACGCTGTGCGTTAGTTCATGGTAAAGTGTTGAATAATAATTTCTTGAGATTCTAAAGAATTCTTTTGCAGGAATTTTTACAATGTCAAGGCTTGGACTATAGCAGGGCGTTCCCTGTGTTGTTTCAATTCTTGGACAAGTCTTAAAACCTTTAACTATCTCTTCGGCTGTTAGAATGTCTTTTACTTCGTTTGTGGCTATCTTTGTTTTTTCCAGATATTTGGCAGGAATATTTTCAACATCTGTTATTTTGAATACATTGTAATATTTAAGGCAGAAAAGAACATCTTCTTCTTTTTCTCCGTCTTCTGTTACAACTTCTTTTACAAAAGGCTTCCAGAATACTACCGGAAAGCTTTTTGACCCTTTTTTCAGGCTTGCGCCTATGTCTAGAATCTGATTAAAAGTCATAAAATATGGAGTATCGGATGATGACAATAAAAGCGGATTCAATCCCCTGTAAATATGTCCTGTTATTAAATTTTGAGGTCTGCATCCGTCAATAACCGGATTTTCCCATGCTATGTGTCCTTTTTTTAATTGCTCTATGATTAAGTTTGTAACTTTCTCATAGATGTTAAATTTATTGTTAATCTCTGACCTAGATTCGCTAGAGCTGGAGGTTTTCTGATTTTCCGAAGAATTGAGGTTTTCGTTAATGTTTTGGTTGTTGTTCATAGTTGCATCTCCTTTTTTTTAGTAATCCCTTGACTGAGTTCCTGTCGCCGTTTTTGTTTTCGCCCATAAACGCAGGTGTAGAGCCAGGAGGGAGGCCTCCCTCTTTTTTGCCCGTAAGCAAAGAGCGGAGATTTAACAAGGCGAGGACGGAACGCCCGCAGCTGCAGTCGGTGCAAGGCAAAATCGAGCTCCTGGAAAGGTGGACTTGTCCACTTTGTAGGGCAAAGCTCGAGACAAGTAAGGCGAACAAAAATGGCAGATGACAGGATGAAG
>JBAXXY010000246.1:0-3118 GCA_037127655.1 Lentisphaerota bacterium | reverse complement strand
ACTATGAACTTAATAACTGGTGATTGGCTTCCAGTCATATTTAATAATGAAGTGACACGACTTGTTGGATTAAAAGAATTATTTGAAAAGTCTGACGAAATTACAGATCTGGTTTTAAATCCTCCACAGAGAATTTCCATCATGCGACTTCTTACTTGTATAGCTCAAACTGCTCTTGATGGACCTGTGAATGAGGAAGCATGGATGAAATGCAAAACTGAGATTGTTCAAAAGTCCTTGGAATATCTGAAAACAAGAACAGACAAATTCAATCTTTACGGAGAAAAACCTTTCCTGCAGATAGAAGGCGCCACATCGGACAGTAAAGCAAATATAGATAAACTTGACGGGTGTGTTCCTTCAGGAAATAACCCAGTTCTAAACGATCATGAGGCTGTACCAGAAGGAAGATCAAGAAGTGACGCATGGAAAGCCATAAATCTTTTGACTTTTCTGAACTTTTCGACAGGCGGTAAAATCGGGCAAGTAAACTTGAATGGAGAGAAGTACAGCGATTCAACTTATGCCGCTCCATGCATTGGATCAGCTCACACATTTATTCGAGGGACTAATCTTCTTGAAACAATATTCTTCAATCTGTTGACAAAGGCAGAAGTTAATCAGTTGCCAAACGGGAAATGGGGCATGCCGG
The DNA here is from genome assembly GCA_037127655.1 of Lentisphaerota bacterium. Lineage (GTDB taxonomy): Bacteria > Verrucomicrobiota > Lentisphaeria > Victivallales > GWF2-38-69 > GWF2-38-69. The sequence continues at coordinate 2,466 of JBAXXY010000246.1, read as the reverse complement.
TCTGGGACAAATTTCCGGAAACTGCCAATGCTCAGAATTCTTTGGATAATGCATCGAAAACCTACCTCGGAAGACTTGTGCCTCTATCTAGATTTATGCTGATTGATTCAAATATTGAGAATACCGCATGTGTTATTGGCCCGACAAGTAAAAACATTAAATTTGAAGGAATACCTGCTTTTAGAGAGCCAAGCAACACTATTCTTCTCAATAAGAAGAATGAATCCTACTCTATGAAGGTATCTTCTGATAGACATATATGGAGAGATTTAGGTTCTTTATTAGCCATGTCAAATTCAAACCAGCAAGGCGGAGCTGTAGTTTTAAACAAAATCAATAGGCTCTGCTCATCGCTTCACAAGAGCAATATAGATATTTGGGTGGGTGGATTAGAACTTGGTGATCAAGCAGCAAAATTGCATGATCTTGTAGAATATAATTTTTCTTTACCAGTTTCTCTATTCGGCGAAGTTTGCCTTAAAAAGTATCAAGAAGGTGTGTCTCTGGCAAATGAAGGAAGTAACACGCTAAAAAGTGCTGCAAAGAAGTATTGCGACGAACTAAAAATGGAATCTTCAGGATCAATCAGCAGTATGGCAGGTCTCGTTTTTTGGCAGAAATTAGATCATAGTTACAGAGTTCTGATAGATACAGCTAATGATGAAGCAAAATCTCTTGATAACGAGTGGAGAGATAAAGTAAATCTTGCTATGAAAGAAGCTTACCAATACGCCTGTCCATGTGAGACGCCGAGACAGATTCAGGCTTTTGTTAATGGTAAAAGATTTTTAAATATAATAACTGATAATAAGAACAAAGAAGGAGGGAATTAGTCTATGGATAAGGGAGAACTCTACGGCAAAATCAATGACCTGATGAAGTTTCTTTATTCAAACAAAGAAGACAGGGGAGTTATGGCTGATCTGAGGCGAGGTTTAAGCGAAACGACTCAAAATAGAGCATGGCCGCATATATCGCAATTCTGCGATCTTTGCAATAAACGAGAAAGGACAATTGTACAGCTTATTGCGGCAGGTTTTGCAATCCACGGTTCAAGTTCGAGTGAGAATGCCAATTTGGGTTCCGTAATGAGAAAGATAGCTTCCGGAGATGGCAGAGGAGAGGACGGTCTCAAAACATTTGAGAGCCGTTTCAGAAGACTTCTTTCAGCTTCAAGCTCAGAGGAACTCTGCGATTTCCTGCCTGGCATTATCAGAACTGCCGAAACTAAAGGAGTATCCATCAACTTCTATAAACTCTACAAAGACCTAATTGATTGGGATTGGGATGATAATGTCAAAATCAACTGGGCGGCTTCATTCTGGACGAAGGATGGAGGTGTCGAATAATGAATTATCTAATCAGAGGTATAATCAATAAGGACGAAGCCTACAGCCAAAGGCTTGTAGATGGTTATTCCTGGCATCAGTTCTTATGGAAATTGTTTCCCGGAATGGATGGCAAAGAACGACCTTTCCTTTTCAGAATTGATGAGAAGGAGAGCTTTTTTCAGACCTATCTCCTTTCAGATATAAAGATATCACATCCTGACTGGGGCAAGTGGGATACTAAAGAAGTTTCTGATGCGTTTTTGAGTCACAGCATATATAAATTCCAGCTCAAGGCTAACCCGACCAAAAGACTTTCCATGAAAGATGGAAAGGATGATGGCAAGAGAGTCGGTCTTTATACGCAGGATGAACTCAAACAATGGCTTATCCGCAAATCGGAACAATCAGGTTTCAGAGCAGATAGTTTCTCAATATCAGCTCCAATGTCTGAATTCTTCAATAGAAAGGACATGAAGAACAAACTAAATAGAGTTGACTATGAAGGAGTTTTAGAGGTTACTGACAGAGAAAAATTCAAAAATGCTTTTTATAACGGCATAGGTTCGGCAAAATCAATGGGCTTTGGTATGCTCATAATTCAGGCAATTTCATAAAAAAATTAAAATATAAAAAGGAGAATAAAACAATGAATATGATAGAACTTCACATTATCCAGTCTTTCCCAGTAACATGTCTTAATCGCGATGATCTTGGTTCACCAAAATCGGCAGTCTTTGGAGGTGTCCAGAGAGCCAGAGTTTCTAGTCAATGCTGGAAGAGGGCAATCAGGCTTCTGGCTAAAGAGTCTCAAGCAGGTTTGTTTGGAGGCAATAGGACGAAGTATTTTGCGGAGACATTAGCTAAGGAATTTAATAAGAAAGGCAATGATGCAGTAAAATCTAAAGCTCTGGCTTTAAAGGTCGCTGACTATCTGGGAAAACTAGATGAAAAAGGAGAGATGAAATCCAAAACATTATGCTATTTTTCCACTCTGGAACTGAACAAGATAGTCGAAAACATTAAACAAGCCGATTATGAAAAACTTCTAACTTCTGATAGGTCATCTGATTCCGAGTCAGGTAAGAAGAAGAAAAAGGATGATGGAGCGCCTATCATCAAAGCTGCTCTGAAAGAC
>JBAXXY010000245.1:0-3141 GCA_037127655.1 Lentisphaerota bacterium | reverse complement strand
TCATTAGGCTTCTTGCCCAGACAGGAAAGGCAAAAGCAGTTTCTACAGGAAAACTCGTTGTAGTAAATGATTTCGATAATTCATATAATATCAAATTCTCTCCAGACTTTGATAACATTCAGAAGGATATGCAAAGCGATACTACAAGTATTGTTTCCAGTCCTTGCTCTGTTGACCTGACAGTTAAATCACCAATAGTCTGCTTCAAGCAAATCGGAACTAATACAGATGCAGATACTGCCGTAGATGTATCTGGTACAGAAGGAACTATCATATTCGGTTACCAGATGGCTACAGTCAATGATGTTTATGAAAGAAATAATTTTGGAAATGAGCTTACTCAAAGCTCGACTGTTTCATCAAGCCTGAACCTTGATATGAATGTGGAAAAACTTCTGGCTGTCTGGACAAAGCAGTATGATGTAGAACAGACTGTAGGAATTCCATTCCTTATAGATATTCCGTATGCAAAATATCTTTTCGGCACGGTTACAAAGAACAAATCTATAGACCACATGGTGATGACAGTCAAGGCTGAGCTCATCAATCCTGACGCTACACTACAGAAATGGGCAGGTGAAGTTATCACTGCTGCAGATATTCCTTTTGACACTAAATCAAGAGACTATATCAACTAAACAATAAGGATTTTAATTATATGAAAAACAGACTAAAAATTCTACTTTCTATCTGCGGACTGCTCGGCTCGACAATGTACGGCGCTTGGGATGAGACTACAGATGTTAACCTGAATAACTCAAAGCTCTCTATTAGCAATAATAATCCAGGAGTTATAAGAGTAAATAATGTTCAGCCGACTGAAAAATATAATCCAACAAATGTAAATGCTTGGCTGAAAATTGACATTGATAAGGAAACCGATGCCGTTCATTTCGTGAGGGATAATAATAATCCATTTGTAGTTACCAAAACCTACGCTCTAGAAAACGCAGACCCTTACCAGATAAGGAAATTTATCAATACAGCCATACAAGCTAATATGGTTGACAGAAATCCTACAGTAGTTGACTGTATAAAATTCAATGACGGCAAAGGCTTGCTTATAGTCGGCGCTGAAGATTACCGTTTTACCTCCAATAAAAACGGAATGAGCATAGATGAAATAGTCTCTACGCTGGATAAACCAGATATTACAGCATATCAAGGCCAGAGGACATTTATGTACTTCCCAAGGTATTGGGACTCGCGTTCATTAGCCGCAATTGTAAAAAGAGTCGGCGCAAATATAACTGAAGCAAATACTAACGAATTGCGTTACGGCAGTGACAAAATCGGATACGACGAACAGCTTAACTGCCTCTTTATGTATGTTCCCCAGTACAGCAGAAAAAACATTCAAGATATGCTTAAACTTTATGACAGTCCGACATGGGAAGTAAAAGTTAAGTATAAACTCTATGAACTTGATGCCGAGAATGACGGTAAAATTGGCGCAGACTTCGAAGCCTGGAAGAATAATGCAGGAGTTGACTTCTTCGGAGTAGGCGGTCAGTTCAGAAGCGGCTGGAGCGCCACCTGGGACGGAGGAGCCATGCCTAAAAACAATGGATACGGCAACACAAGATACTCTAATTTTAATCCGAAATGGAATTCACGATATCTTGATTTTCTTGCTGTTCAAGGTCACGCCAAAGTCGTAACCAGCGGAAGTCTCGCTGTCCTCAATCAGATGACAGGAACAGTCATAGAAAATACGAACCTCTTTAACCCTGAATTTGTAAAGATACCTGACCAAACGCTGGATTCATACATAATTTGCGACCCTTATGATGCCACAACAGCTGACGGAAATTATAGAGTAACCTCTGCTACAGACAGCAGCGGAACATCTATAACAGTAAGTGGGACAGGCGTTATATCCGTGAGTAAAATAACATATGGTTCATTCACTTCGTACTATTTAAATGTGATGTCAGGATCGGCTTTCTTTGAAAAAGGCGGCGCAAATATAGGAACTTCGACCAAAGCTTACAATGTAGTAGTACAGAAATGCATTCAATCAGGCAACGACCTTGGAGGGGGCGCTTCCTATACTCTAGCCTGGACTGATCAGACAAACTGGAACACTGATCTAAACTTAAAGATTTATCATGGGTATCAAGAGTGGACCACTACCAACCCTGAGGGCTATGGTTTTACTATGAACTTGACTCCTGCCATCTGTGAAAATGCAACTATAATGAATTTATCTATGGTTAACAGCTCTCTGATAGGTTGGAATTCAGACGGAAGCCCAAGAATAGACAAAGACAGCGAAATTAATACTAAAGTTATGATTTCCAATAAAGATAACACTTTTGTTATCGGAGGTTTGGAAAAGAAAACGGTTGTAAGCAGCGTCAGCGGAATGCCATATCTCAAAGACCTTCCCGGCATCGGCTGGCTTTTCTCTACTGAGTCCGAATCCACCAAAAAATCTCAGCTTGTTTTGGTAATGGAATGTTCTCTGAATAATCCTGACACCAAGATTGGCCAAGGCGAACTCGGAGATGTTATTAAGATTAACGAAGGCTTAAAAAATGCAGGAGAAAAGAACTCATGGGGCAAAGACCAGTATTATATAGGAATTGACCCAAACAAATCATAGATATTGCTTATTAAAAACGGCGGCCTTAATAAGCCGCCTTTAACTATCAAAATTTATCACAAAAAATTATGAGAAAATTAAATAAAATCTTCGCTCTTCTTTCTTTAACTGTTATCCCATTAACTTTTACTTCTTGTTCAACTCTTCAGCCTTCTCAGACTCAGGAAGTTGTAGTTGAAAAGTCAGGCGAAAAAATGGCACATAGAATAATCGATGGTTTTCAGACTCAAGACTATGGTTTATTCAGCAAGAATTTCACTCCAGAACTTAAAGAGCGTTTCCCAAAACAGGATTTTAAAGCCTCTGTTGACTCATTCAATAAGAGATACGGCAAACTTGAATCTATGACTCCAATGGGCGAAATGAAAATTAGCGGAATGGATGTCATTTTCTGGAAAGCCAGATTCAGCGCCAATAAAAACGATGTTTTAATTCGCTTAGTTCTCGGGCAACTTGACGGGGTTTACAAAATTTTTGGGTGGAGCATAGAATAAAAAAGTTATTACAAACAAAATGAATCAATGCATAGATAT
>JBAXXY010000244.1:0-3165 GCA_037127655.1 Lentisphaerota bacterium | reverse complement strand
CTCGTTCCAACGCAAAATGGTGGGAAGTGCAGTAAGGTACAGAAATATTGATGTCGTTAAGTTTTTAATGGCAAATGAAAGTAATAACAACCAAGAATGAAAAGTTTCCTACTTATCCGCATTAGGTTTTTTATTAACTTCTTTAGGGCTAACTCCCAACTTAGTAGCAATATCTTTAATCTCCATTTTCTTGCTATGAAAATAGCTTATCGCTTTGTCTCTAATTTCATAGTAAGTAGACTTTGAAACTCCAAGCATTTGATAAATGCCATTTTTAGAAAAATCATCTCTAGTATACTCTCTTGTAATTTCTGCAAATTCTTCAAGTTCAGTTTCTCTACTAGCTCCGACAACTTGCCATTCTTTTTTGTCTTTGTCATAGAGAATATCAAATTCTTTAGTATCTACATTTACAGATGCATCTTTATTTTTAGTGAATTGTATTTCCATCGGGTTAGTAAGATCAGAGACTTTATCTTTTATTAATACGAAAAGCGTCGCAAGATCATCTTCCTTATGAGCAAAACCACGCGCGTCAGTAGGTTTACTTTCTGTAGAGTGTGTCACAAGCATAATAGCTGTACCATCTTGTTTAATTTTATTAAATAGTGGTCTTAGCTTCTCCCAGCTATCTTTTTCCTCATTTCCGCCAACGATTTTAGTATAAGTGTCGAATACGACTAGGTCTGCAATGCGGTCAGGTTCTCCAACATCCCTTTTACTATTTATTATATCTAATATTGGCTGCTGATTGGATGCAATTGTTAAATCAGGTTTAAGATCGGTGCAGTCTCGATATATAAAATTATCCTTGCATTTCTTAAATTTAGCTTTATCTTCGGAAAAATAAGGATAAGCAAAGCTTTTTAAGTCTCTTTCATTCATATCTTTATCAAACTCAAAATCCAAGTAAATTATTTTACGGATTTGTTCCTTTTTGGCCAGTTTTGGGACCACCCACCATTTGTAAGGAAAAATCTGTTTATTAGACACTATAGATGCGCAGAGACTCATGACTAATTTCGATTTTCCAGTACCCCTAGGAGCATGCATCATGTGAATCGCTCCGACTTTAATAACTGGGCGTATTAAATAGTTTATCGGTTCTTTCTTCCCTTTAATTATATCATTTTGTACTGAAGCATTTACTTCTATTTTGGTTGTTCCTGTAAAGTTTAACTTTTGGGAAAAAGACATTTTGCTTCTGTGAAGCTCTTCTTTTGCAAATTTGCAATTCGATTCAAATTGTTCTTTGTCAATAATCTGGACGCTGTCGCTGATGACAACATACGGTTGAATAAGAATATCAGAAAGATTTCTGAAAAACGGTATTGCATTGATTTTATTGTCAAGTTCAGTTTGTATAAACTTGATGTCAATTTCTTCTGTTCCTTTCAGATACACATTCAGCTCTTCCGCCTTTAAATATGCATCTTCTAAGCTGGTTTTTGAGTGGTTGCAGATGAGATAGTAGATTGGGGCTTTTGTTTCCTTTAGTGCTGTCCAGTCGATATTCTCATAATGAGAGTCCTTAGATAGCCAAGCCGTCCAGACAATTTTTGAGTTTGTTGAGTTTTGGTTTAAGTCGGCAACTTCAACTGAATCTGTCAAGACAATGGCTTCAACTTCAGGTTTTATCAGTTTATCTAAGTTAAAAAGGATTTGGGGGGTTTTGGGCAAAGGAACGCAGAAGTATTTATGATCTGCATGGTAGCTTCTACTCCAAGCGGTACAAGGAATAAGATACTTTTCTTGGCTATCAACGCTGAATATTTTAATAACCTTTAAAACAACCTCTCCGTGCTTGTTTCTGAATGAAAACATTTGCTTGAGTCTATCACCGTATTTTTTTTCAAAAAACTCATTTATCTCAAATGAGCGATTCTGCTCGTGTATAAATTTGATGAGAACCATCTGGACTAATGTCTCTTCTGACAAATCAGGAAATTGTACTTTTTGAACTTCAAATTCTGAAGGTGCTGATTTTGACTTTTCGAAAAATATCTGATTATCAAGACTGCTAGAGACAAGTTTTATTGAACTGGAAGGAAGTGGTTCATTGCTAAAATAGCGACATACTTTATCTGCTGTATTGTAGGGTGAGATATTCTTGCAATAATCGAAAAGAGATCTGCTGTAAAATATTTTTTTTGCCTCTTCGGCAACTGCAAAAAAGTCAAAGCATACATCTTTAACCCAAAAACTATTTTTCCCTTCGAATTCGGGGAATTTATACTCCAGACAGTGTTGAGAAATAATATCTTTTACAAAAAGTTTGTAAGGTTCATCTGAGTTGCTAGTAGATTGTATTTTGGGGAAGCAGATAATATCAAAAATAAAAGTATATTTATTGTTAAACCATTGTCTTAATACTGTAATTGGTTGTTCAAGTTTATATGAGAGCAAACCGTTTAACTCTTCAGGATGTTGTCTCATGAATGGAGCAAATTGTTTTGTTCCGATGGCTGAGTAAATCAGAAGTGAAGCTTTCTCTGCCATAATAATTTCCTCTTCCTTTTGGCCCAACCTTGGAAGATTTTCTGGAGCAACAAATTTTCTCCTTAAGTAATCAGTTATGTTTGTTTCGATTTGGCTTAAAGAGTCCTTGTTCATTTGTTCCTCCTAGAATTTTTTGACAGAAAAATCTTTCCCACGCCAATAAACTAACATCTCTGAATAAATATGCCAGCCAGTCTTGATCATATGCATGTGGGGAGGAAGATAAGAATGATGCCTAGTTTCAACAAGAGAGTAGTTTTGAACTTCTAAAATTAGGACTTTAATTTTTAGCCTCATATGTCCGAAAAATGAAGTCCATTTTCTCCATTTAAACATCCGCTTATATGGTCAAAATCTCCGCTTCCTATAGGGGTTTTATCCGAAAATAGGCAACTGAGTTCCGAAAAACAGCAACGGACTTTTGAGGCTGTCAACGAAAATGAGCCATGATGACTCTAACTAATTGAAGTAGGCGATGGGCAATAATGGCGCTGAAATTGGAAGTAAATACATGGAGGAAAAGACCTCTTTTGTTAATTCAGGAGCATCTCAATTTCCTGAATAGCTTTGTTTGGCTTTTGCATTTTTGAAATATACTCCAGAGCTTTGTTGATGCGTTCCCGATCTGATGGACCAGACATTCCACCGCTGATAGCAAGGATGGCT
>JBAXXY010000243.1:0-3238 GCA_037127655.1 Lentisphaerota bacterium | reverse complement strand
CGTCTCGACTATATCTCTTTAATCTTTTATGCGGTAAGCGATTGTCACAGATTCATAAAAATACATCCAGTCTGATTTTGAAAATGAACAGGGAAAAACTCATTTAAGAATTTTTCCCTGAATAATAAGAAAGTTCTGGTTTAAGACCAAACTATTAAACTTGTACTTTTTTTGCAATCTTGAGTTTAACAAACCTAGGAGCAAGTAAATGGTTCAGTATAAAAGCTATTACATAGGCGCAACTGCACCATGCAAAGACTATAGAATAACCAAACTTGGCATTTCCTAACGCTTCAAAGTGGTCAAGAATAATACCAACTATGATCGGAAATAAAGCCCCGCCCATTCCAGCTGCAAATCCTCCAAGACCCACAACTGAAGCGATTGCGTTCTTAGGATAGATATCAGAAGCTATAGTGTACAAGTTAGCAGACCATGACTGGTGAGCGCCTCCGGCAAGACCAATAATTATAATAATTGCCCAGTTCGGAACATGTGTAGTAAATATCAGCGGAGTAGTGCAAAGCGCAGAAATAAGCATAATAGTTTTTCGTGAACCAGTCACACTCCATCCTTTATTCATAAGATACTTAACCATCCATCCACCAAAAATACTTATCACGGTTATAAGTACATAAATCGAAGTTAACAAAGGCCAGCTCTGTTTAATTTCCAATCCTCTTTCTTTATAGAAAAAGTCTGGAAGCCATATAAGAAAGAACCACCATACAGGGTCACCAAGAAATCTTGCTACAATTACAGCCCAGGTTTCTTTGTGTTTGAGCAAATCGAGCCATGGAATTTTTTCTTCCAGGCTTTCTGCTAAAACTTCATCCTTATCACTCTTGATATAATCAAACTCTTCCTTTGTAATTCGGCTAGTCTTTTCAGGTAAAAAGAACATGTAAGCCCAGGCTACTATCCATGCAAAAGCCAATACGCCTAAAACGACGAAAGCTGCCTTCCATCCGAAATAATAGATGAACAAAGGGATTAAAATTGGTGTTATAATCGGACCGACATTTGTTCCGGCATTAAAAATACTTGTAGCATAAGCTCGTTCTTTCTTCGGAAACCATTCTGCCACAGCTTTAATACCAGCAGGAAAGTTTCCGCCTTCACCAAGCCCCAACCCTGCTCTAAATACAATGAAAGTTATTATACCGCTGGCAAAAACATGCATAATTGAGAACACACCCCAAAAAACAACAGAAACTGCATAGCCCAACTTTGTTCCTACCTTGTCTATAAACCAGCCGAAAGCCAGGTAGCCAAAGGCATAAACAAACTGAAATGCAGAGTTTATATAACCAAAGTCGGCATTGGTAAAATGGAACTCCTTGTCAAGCACACTATTTTTTATCAAGGCTAAAACCTGTCTGTCCATATAATTAACAGTAGATATAAAGAACAGAAGTCCACAAATTACCCAGCGGTAATTCTTCCATAGTTTGGCGGCGCGCTGATTCATACTCTCTCCCCCTTTTCCTATCTAATTAAATAGATCTAAATATTTTCCAATATTGCCTTGGTTATATCTTTAGTTGTCATTCTCTCCAGATTCATCGGGGTAACGACATTCAAAGCCCTTTCAATGTCATTGCCGGCAGATTTCTCTCCGAGGAATTCCAGCATCATCTTCATGGTCATAATGGCCGCGATGGGATTTGCTTTGTTCTGTCCTGCTATATCAGGAGCCGAACCGTGTACAGGCTCAAACATTGAAGGCGCGGTTCTGCAAGGATTCAAATTACCGCTGGCAGCCATGCCCATTCCACCCTGAATTACTGCGCCGATGTCGGTAATAATATCGCCAAACATATTGGTAGTTACCATCACATCAAACTTCTCAGGGTTCTTGATCATGTGCATACAAGCTGCATCTACATGATAGTATTCTCTTTTTACTTCCGGAAACTCAGTGCTGCCTATTTCATTATAGACTCTTTCCCACAAGTCAAATACATAAGTAAGGACATTGGTCTTGCCGATAAGAGCAATAAGTTTTCTCGGTCTGTTTTTAGCTATTTCAAAAGCGTATCTTACACATCTAGCGACCTGTTTATAATTATAAACTTTTGAATTAATAGCTATTTCATCTTGCGTTCCCTTCATCATAATTCCGCCGATACCAGAATAAAGCCCGCCGGAATTTTCTCTCACTACGACAAAATCAATATCTGCTGTAGTCTTGTCTTTAATAGGAGTCTCAACTCCAGGATAAAGCTTAACAGGACGAAGGTTTATATATTGATCCAAGGAAAACCTTATATTTAGAAGTATTCCTTTTTCAAGGATACCAGGCTTAACCTTTGGAGAACCGACTGCTCCCAAATAAATCACATCATACTTCTTAAGCTCAGTAATTGAGTCATTAGAAAGGACTTCTCCAGTCCTAAGATAATGCTCGCCACCAAACGGAAAAACCCTTTCTAAATAGGTTACATTGTGTCTTTTTGCTACTTTCTGAAGCACTTCAAAAGCCACATTTGTTACTTCAGGTCCGATTCCATCGCCGGGAATAACAGCGATCTTATAACTTTTGTTAGCCATTAGCTCTCCTTTAATTGAATAATGATGTTTAGTTGATTAGCAGAAGTCCTGTCAAGTATAGATCTTTCATTAGAAAATATCATCTCAATTACTGTGAAAGAACATTTTTTTTAGTTATAAACTGTTTGACAAAACAAATTAGTTATGCGAATTGTAAAATTCTAATAAACTCAATTTTACCAATAAAGCCCAAAAGGTTTGAGCAAAACATGACAACCCCGAAAGACAAGAATCTTGTAATAGTCGAGTCTCCTACAAAAGCCAGAACAATAGCCCCGATGTTGGGAAAGGATTACACTCTAATAGCCTCTATGGGGCACATAAGAGATCTACCCGAAAGTTCCCTAGGTATTGATGTCAAAAATAATTTTAAACCAGAATATGTCACATCAAAAGCTGCAACAGTTAAGGCTCTTACAGCAGCTGCAGAAGGCGCAACAAAAATTTTTCTGGCGACAGACCCTGACCGCGAAGGAGAAGCCATATCATGGCATATTAAGGAGATTCTTTCCAAAAAATCCAAAGCCCCTTTCTACAGAGTTGAGTTTCATGAAATCACAAAAAGTGCAATAAAGAGAGCTTTCGAAGAAACAAGAGAAGTCAATCAGGATCTAGTTGACTCACAGCAGGCAAGAAGACTTCTTGACAGGCTTGTCGGTTATCAGGTAAGTCCTCTGCTCTGGTC
>JBAXXY010000242.1:0-3305 GCA_037127655.1 Lentisphaerota bacterium | reverse complement strand
GTTATAGATATTATGTTCTGTATAAGTTGGTTGTTAAATAATGGAATTCAAGGTATAATCCCCAAGATACACAATTCACTTAAATCTTATGTAATATGGCTACTAAAAATTCATTTAAGTTTTTGGCTGTTGCTTTTATTCTGACTTTATCCATTTTGATGCATAGCGATGATTTTGAGATAATAACAACTAAAGACGGAAAGACATATTTTAATGTCGAAGTCTTGAGGAAAACTCCAGCCTCTCTGGAAATCTCATATTGCAAAACGATGGATTCAGAAAATAGGACAGTGACAACTCTTCCTTTCTCTAAAATGACTCAGTCCGATCAAAAGAAATATGGTTATACTCAAACTTCTGACGCTATCCCGAAAGCAAATATTCAGCAAAACTATGCAAAACAACAGCAACGAAACACCCTTGATGCCAATGAGATTGATAGTATAAAAGAAAAAATCTTAAAGTTAGGGAAACCACTAATCCTCAGAAATGGTAATATCTATGGTTTAGATGGAAAGATGATCCAAAATAGTGATGACTCTTACAAGAATACTGTTTATCTTGGATATGATAAGTATATCCTTTATGATCAAGAACTTTATATGGTCAATAGCCCGGTTAATGCAAAAACATATCTTAAAGATTTAAACACCGAAATAGGCAGCCTGAAAAAAGAGTTGAATCCAGTACTTTCTAAGGTAGAAAAAGCCGAAAATGATTTGAGAGATTTGAAAGATAAATTAACTAAAATTCAGATATCTCAAACAACTACAACTTATAGAACTCCTACAGGAACTACCACCGTAACATATGACCAGACAAATGTAAAAAACTGTCAGAAGGATATCAAAAAGAGCGAAGCAAGGTTAGCAGTGTTAAACGATCAATACGGCCCAAAGATTTCCACCTTGTCAGCTTTGATAGCAGATAAACAAACGCAGTATGAAAATTATTCTACTTCTTTATCCAGATTTGAAAAATCAGATTCAGAAATTAAATACGATTCCTACTTTAATGCAGTTGTCATTGTCTCAGCCACACAAGAATACGGGTCAGGTTTTTTTGTTACTGCCGATGGATATATAATTACAAATGAGCATGTAGTAGGCGCTTCTTCAAAAGTGAAAGTCAGCCTATATAACAAAAAAGAATTATCAGCCCATGTCATAAAGGTTGATAAAGAAAAAGATCTGGCGCTATTGAAAGTCACCGGGACTGATTATCCGTTCTTGAAAATTGAAAATACCCTCGATGTTAAAGTCGGGGACAGAGTAATTGCTATTGGAACGCCAAAGGATTTAGAATGGAGTGTCACGGAAGGTATTGTCAGCGCAGTTAGAGGTTCGATTATTCAAACAGATACTGCTCTCAATAAGGGAAATAGCGGAGGGCCTCTGATAAATATAAAAACCGGCAAAGTTGCAGGTGTAGTTAAAGGCGGTTTAGAAAATTCAGAAGGCTTAAACTTTGCCATAGCTCCATCTGAAATATATAAAACTTTCCCTCAACTTGGTAAGTAATAAATATAACTAGTAGCGAAATTAGATCAATTTTCTGGTGTAAAACAATGCGTATTTTTGTAGATGCTGATGCGTTTCCTTCCTCTCTGAGGGAAATTCTTTTCAAAGCTGCCGAGAGGCTCAAACTGCCGTTAATTATGGTGGCTAACACCCATATTCGGCTACCTGAATCCAAATATATTTCGAATATTCATGTTAAGTCTGGGCCTGATGTGGCTGATGATTACATTGCCCAGGAACTTGAGAAGGGAGATCTAGTCATTACAGCTGACATTCCACTTGCATATCGTGTGGTCATAAAAGGCGGATTCGCAATCAATCCAAGAGGAGAACTCTATAATGAAACTAATATCAATCAGAAACTGGCTATGCGTGACTTGATGGATGAATTAAGAAACGAAGGTTTGATGACCGGCGGACCGGCACCATTTAAACCCAAAGACCGCCAGACCTTTGCTAATGCGTTAACTAAATTCCTTGATAAATCTCAAACCTCAATTAATTCCAGGACTGCATCTTCACTCAAAACAGTCTGAAAACTCATTAGACAAGGTTTGTAATGAATTCATCTTCAGCATCCATGCCAATAAATTCTGACAGACCTGATAGATATCGAAAGCTATGCTTTTGCTGCAATCGGCGGGACACTCCTTGATTCTGATCTTTTTTACTGAAATCATATTCCAACCTGAGATAATCTTTGAGAAAATCTCGATTGGAATTGATTAAGCTTTTCATATATAGATTATTCTAATTTTTAGAATTACATAGGAAGAACTTTTTTGCCGTGAAACTCATTAATCATCTGGCCTAGTCCATCATAAATGGCAAGAGCTCCGCATAAAATTCCTTCATATCCTGTTAATATACGCAGTGTGGAACTTCCTGTAAGTTCGCAGACGGCAAGCATAAAGAAAAGAATAATAAGTGTCAGAAAAACAAGAAAAGTAACAGGTGCTTTAAAAGTAGTGGCAAAAAACCCTATTGTTATTATGCCCCAGACTATGAAATAAGCCGCTAAACTTCCGGCAGATGGACCACTCATCCATCCAAGCTTTGGAAATACGAGCAATCCGACCAATGTCAGCCAGAAAGAGCCATAAGAAATAAAGGCTACCGTTCCAAATCCTTTTCCATTTTTGAATTCTAAAATCCCTGCTATTATCTGTGCGATTCCGCCATAGAAGGCTCCCATGGCAAGGATCATTGTACTCATTTCAATGATTCCAGCATTTGCGAGATTTAATAGAACTGTTGTGGCTCCAAACCCTAAAAGCCCAAGCGGGGCAGGGTTTGCTGATGCTGATAAATTTTTACCCATTTTTCTCCTTTTTGAATATTATATGTTTTTTCTTAGACTAAGTATTAACTGGCAAATAACGGTGATTATATCGTTCAATATTGCCTTTTCAATTTAGCCGTATCAAAAGTTCTGACTATATTTAGGAAAGTAATTTTATTTGAACTATGAAATGATTGATAACTGAAAGGAATTAATGATGAATAGAGAAGAATGTTTGAAACTTTTGGCGCAGTATGTACAAAATCCTAATATGATAAAGCACTGCCTTGCCTCAGAGATAGTTTTAGTGAAACTGGCTGAAAGATTAGGACAGGATAATGATAAGTGGGCCGCGGCAGGTCTGCTTCACGACCTTGATGTCGAGATAACCCATGCCGATCTTAAAGTTCATGGGCAGAAGACTGCTCAAATACTCAGAGAGCTTAATTTCAATGAAGATATAATTGATGCGATAGTAAGGCACAATGAAGAAGCTACCCAAT
>JBAXXY010000241.1:0-3311 GCA_037127655.1 Lentisphaerota bacterium | reverse complement strand
ATATAATATGTTACAAAGTGTATTGCCTGAACATGTTTATCCTTCTTACCTAACATGTCCCAACAATTAAAACCTATAGTCAAACAGTAATTTCCATCTCTATCTATAAATGTAGTTGCACTTATAGAGTCAATCTGTCTTAAATACCCTTTTGCTTTTTTATCCCATTCAGCATAAGGCGTATATTGATCAAAACTTTCATATTTATTATCTGAATTTCTCATGGGGTCAAACTGAAA
The DNA here is from genome assembly GCA_037127655.1 of Lentisphaerota bacterium. Taxonomy (GTDB): domain Bacteria; phylum Verrucomicrobiota; class Lentisphaeria; order Victivallales; family GWF2-38-69; genus GWF2-38-69. Next base: position 3,072 of record JBAXXY010000241.1, on the reverse strand, counting down.
AGTTCCTACCCAAACATGAAAATCAGAACTGTGCGGTCCGTAGATTGCGATAACCGAGTCTGAATTATTAAACATGTAAGGATTTGCTACGGGGTCTAATGAAGGTATCCTGATCAAACTGATTAAATCGCCCTTTTTATATAAACCAGGTTCAATACTGACAAGGTTTAATTTAAGATCTTAGCCTTTCTCAAAAGCTGCTGTAACATTTACATCGTAATAATCTAATTTATTATCATTGGCGACTAACAAACGGAATTGAGATTTAATAGATTCATCATGAAAAAAATGCCATGGATCAGCGATATCGTAAAAACCCGACCAGAAATCAGTTTCATATCCTCTTAGCACTGTAAAGATAACATTATTCCTGACTCTGGTAGCATCTACTTTAGTATGTTTTGATACTCCGCTCGAAGAATCTGTTACATACAATTCATTACCATTCATCTTGAAAGTATATGAACCAACCTTTTCTCCAGCCTTGCTATTATCATCATAACTATTAGCCCAGCCCTTAAAATATGGAGCACCAATTGCTTGAAAATCAGAAACCAGGTAAGACACATATTTCGTCGTAATTACTTTGCCGTCAAGATTAACAAGCCCATGGTCCATATAATTTACATCAAGTTCATAGCCTAATGCGGCAGTTGTTATAAAAGTCAGTGCTGCAATTAGTTTTACTGTAGTCTTCATAACTTCCTCTATTTGTTTACTTGTTTCTGCCAATCAGTATATACTAAAAAACCAAAAGATAATCTCTGATAACGAATATGTTGATGCTGTTAACATTTTACAGTTTACTTTTATCTTTATTATGTTAACTAAATCGGTTAATTATTATAAAGATTGATTATCAGTCATTTCTTCATCAACATTCTTATTTTTTGAAGCCTTGATTCCTGCAGAACTGCTTAAGGTGAAAGATTTCCTATAAGACCATATTTTTCTCCCAATTACATCTTCTATGTAGAAAGCCCCGCAATATTCACCGCTTTCGATATTGGATTTGGTAATATTATAGCTGTTGAGCACTACTTCTGGACCATCTGCATATTTCCCGCACGCTTTGTAGAGGATAGTGATTTTATCTCCGATTTTAGGTATATTCTCACTGTCTAAACTTCCTGTCGCGGGTATTACATTGCCATTGAATTCCTTGCTGTTCCATGCGCCGATTATTTCAGCGCTGTCTTTGCTTTTCTCCTGAAGAACAATGAACTTTACATCGCCTTTGTGTTTTACGGCAAAAGATCCCATAGGAATGTATTTCGGGTTCTTCCATCTGTTCACATCTCCATCCCAATATATTGCAATTGGCTTACCGCCAAGGCAGTATTGTTTTCCCGAAACTTCAGCGCCAATATTTCCGGTTTCCGGGTCAAATCCTATTTCCTTATCTATGCACAATGTCTTGAAATTTTTATCAGCATCATCTCCTTCCAGCTTCCCGATTACGAACCATATCTGATTGACCAAAGGGACATCATCAAGGTCTATGCTCACGCCGTATTCAGAAGGATGGGCATTGGGGTTTAGATCAATAAGGCTCCTACTTGTGAAACTTATGCTTCCAATGATTTTAGACGCATCCTGCACAAAAAGTTTATTGTAATAATTGGTCAAAAAATCAAAATATAATTTTGAAGGAGTTCCGGGACGGTATTTGATTAAATCATTATCATGCCCTAAAGCCTGTTCAAATTTTCTGTCAACGAAATATATGGAAAGTCCGTTTGAGTTAGGCCTTAACTTGCATGCCTTGTTATAAAGCACTGCGTCCTTTATTGACTTTTTCAATGCTTCTGTATTGATTGCACATACATCTGAAATACATTCGGCAAAGTTATACATGTCTCCAATGCCATCAGCTTCTCTGGAAAATTCATTGTATGATTCGGTGTAAGCTCTTGCGACAGCAAGAGCGCGGTACATATTCGCGCCGCTACTGCTTTTTACATTCATTTTTTCATCCAGCTGCTTGATCATATTATCCCAATTGTACTTGATATCTGACACTTTGGATAAGTCTATTAAAGAGAAAGTATAAAGCCTCCCGTCATATGCTCCTTTAAAATGGGCATTAATAAAAACCTTCCCTAAATCTTTTCCTGAAATATCAGGTTTCGCGGCGAAACCTTTAACTGTTTCGTCAAATGCATCCCCGTATGATAAATCTTCGGAGCCGACCATATAGTTTGAAAGCTCCTTGAGCTGATAGGCTGTCTCGAAATTACCCATCAGGCAGCAGGTAAAAGCAATGAGTTCAAACTTATTTCCGCCTATAGCAGACTTTAGGCCTGACCTGATGTCTGATATGCTTATTGACTTATTGTCATTGAGTTCATCAGTGCCGAATCCACCTATTGGTCCCGCCCCATGGTTCCACATAAATAAAGCATATTTCTTTGCAGGATAGTTTTTTATAGCCCATGATATGTATTCAGAGAGAGTAGCCTTATCTGTCATCGACATACCAGGGTCTGTTTCCTTGACAAGTTCCATTTTCTTCTGAGGTTCACCCCAGACTCGCCAGGCCTGACATTGTGTAGTGCTGATCTTAGGTTCCTGAAGGCGCCATTTCTTTGTCCCTCCGGTAACCACGATGATATTTAGCTTTGAATCGTCAAAAGAAGAGTTCTGCAATACTTCAAGCGCATCGGATGCTTCACCGTTTAACTGATTTGTCTGTGAGTTGATATTGCTTTCCAGGTCACAGCCATTTAAGTACAGAATCATTGTATATTCTGCAGTAGTTTTACTTTCAGCAAAGGAGTTATTGAGTGAAAATACGCATAAAAGCATTATCGCTGATAGCACGATTCTTTTGAAAAATTTCTTCATAATATTCCCCATCTAATTTAGTGATATATTGAAAGGTTTATAATGTTAGCATATATGTATCATATTGATTTATAGTTCATTGTATACTAATTAAGATAAAAACACAATATGTATTCTAATGCTCCTTCAAGTATCTAAAAAGCCTTCTATTATTTTTTATAATGCATACTTAATAGTTGATTTATATGATTACCTAAAAAACTCTTTTTATAGTTAAATTACTAA
>JBAXXY010000240.1:0-3313 GCA_037127655.1 Lentisphaerota bacterium | reverse complement strand
GGAGCAGCTGCTTTGGTACTCATGAGCGCTGACAAAGCAAAAGAATTAGGTATTACAGATAAACTCTATCTTATAAAACTAAGACAGAAAAATCGCTGGCAGAGAGTGCATGAGAACTCAATGCGTATTTTCAAGGCTGATAGAAATCATTTTTTTGAATCTCACGAAAAATCTAATTCTCTATATATAAAAGCTTGGAGTTTTGTAGAAGAATCATATCAGAGATTAGAGAGTATCGAATCTGAATTTGATGAAACGGAGGGTTCGGTATTACTTAATTTTGTTACCCTCAATGTTCAAGATTTTGTCATCAACTGCGAAGTCGTTTCAGAAATTATTAGCGACTTGGAATATGTATTTCTAATTATTAAAGATAAGTTCGAGCATGATGTTGATGAATTTCAGTTGATGGCTAAAAGCCTTGGCGTTGATGGAAAGGAAGAAGAGATTGGATTTATGCGCAAAGACTACGAGGAACTCTATAAGAAAATCTCTAAAGACTTTCCAGAACAATTGGAGGGTTTAAGGGAAATTAAATTGAGATTCCCTATAAATGTTGAGACTTTTTTCCCGAATGCAAAAAACAATTCCACGAACATTTAAGCTATTATGAACCAGGTATTTTACAATGGATTTATCTGGTTCATTATTTAACTTTACAAACATCAAAAAACCGTTCCCAACATGCTAGTCCACCTATGTTATTTAAATGAATTTTAGAAGTAAAAAGCAGGGAGCAACTCGGGCTATTTTGGCCTAATTCCAATTAACAAAAATTTTAAACTCTGGAGGATTCTATGAGTTACGAAACTTTACCAGCATCAGAAACAAACTTAATCGAGCAGTTGAAGGAAAAATTCAAAGCCCCTGATAATTTTCTAAGGCTTGTCGATTATGAAAATCTTTTCATATGGAAGGAGAAAGCTTCACTTTTAATTTACTTATCCATTTTTAATGGAGAGATAAATTCATTTATGGGAAGACCTGTCAGAAATTCAGATGGGCTCAATATTTTCAAATTAAGAAAACCCATTCGTGTTTTTAAGGACTTTAACTTTAACGGGTTTGATTATCGTCATGAGTATATTTTTGAAGAAATGTACATTAAAGCACCCGGAACATCTTCAGTTCCAAGTAATAGATGGAGCAATCAATCTCCTAAAATCGGTTTCAAGAATGATAGTCTATTTGGTCTATATCTTGACACTGAAAATCCTTATATACATCTAGTTCAGCATAATAATAATTTACACGCTGATCTCCCAATAAAAATCGAAAAGCATTATACTTTATTATGTTCTGCACTTGATGAGGCAAGACTCATTTTTAGTAAAATCGCTCTTTTCGATCTCTGTAAAGACATCACTCCGCATAAAACGCCAAAAGATGTAATTAGCTATTTTTTAGGTTCAGATGATAAGTCTAATCCATACTATTCCAAGAAGAGATATTCAATGTCGATAACATGTCGTAACTTTCTTGATGAATCGGCTAACTCACCTGAAATATTCAACCAGTTCAAGTCCAAATTCCCAAATCTTTCTGAAGAAGAACTGTCAATGAAAGTGATAAATGAATATGTATTAAATCGTAGAAGGGATTTTGAAATCAATCTTTTTTTTGAGAAGCAATACAAAAACTTTATACAGGTCTTTCCGTTCAAAGATGAGAATGGAAAAGTTATCCAAAAAGCAATTAAACTCATCTCGTTTGATCAACAAGGTAAGTATTATATTCCATACACGTCCTGGACTAGGGATAAACAGGCCGGATACAATTTTTACTGTGTTCCAAATCCACATAAGCAGATTCTCTATAATTTGCATATTCTAGCTCAATGTCAATTTGATGCGATTGTTTTGACCCCATCAATGGATATCGCCGCGCTGAATCAGAATAAATATTTTTCCAAGATATGTTGGATAAGCTGGCTTCCTGCTAATATTGAATTTTTTGATAGTATTGACTTTGAACCCTTAAAAAATAGAACTGAACCTATTTATTGCCTTATATGCAATCACTCAGGCAACAGTATCGAAGATGAATATATTAAATCACAGCCAATAATTGCATATCTGAAGGAAAAGGTTGGGATTAATTTTAAGATCATTCAGATGGAACTCAAACACGATAATAACGGAAAGAAATTTATCCGTTCACTTCCAGAGCTCATTGCGGCTAGACCTGAATATTTGAAAGAAAGCATTGAAATTCTCACCTTGGAAGAATTTGAAGCCACTTGCAAAATAGCTACCGACGAACAGACCAGAGCCAGACTGCCGTTTTATATAAGAATGCACCCTGCAGAATCTTTAAAAGAAGCAATTGTAAAGAAAGATGAAATAAACAAAGGTAAAAAAGATCCGATCGACTATTTAGTTCGCCCAGTTATTAAGGCCAGATCTCTACACATGACTCATGCTAGAAGAGGCATAGGTAAATCAAATTGGACGATAAGTTTATGTGCTTTTATTGTTACCGGCAACAAAATATTTGACCACAAATGGTGGGTTGTTCCAAGACTGAAAAATAAAGAACAGTGCAGAAAGATAATTTACTTGGATTTTGAATATGAAAAGCATAGAGATACTATTGAAAATGATTTAAAAACTTTTGCTTACTCGCTTTTCCCAAAAGATGAGATCGGATATAAAAAATGTAAAGACAACTTCATTTATAAGGATTGCAGTTCCCTAAAGCCCGACTTGACGATCGCATCAAATCATCAACAAATCTTTGATATAATCAACGACTCAAAGAAAATCGGTGAACCTGACCGTATAGCAGATTTAGTTGTGTTTGATACTTACACTAAAATAGTAGGCGGGAATGATGAAAAAGACAGTTGGGGCAAACTTATGCCTTTATTTAATCAAATCAAATCAGCTGGAAGTGCTATTATTGTAATTACACATTCTTCCTCAGATGATCCTCTTAAGCCACGTGGTTTTAACCATAAAGAAGATGACATTTCCGTATGTTTGACTCTTACAAAAGAAAGTATAAACTCCAATCTGTGTGACCCTATAGATATAATAACTACAAAGAACGATACATCATCGGTCAATCATGACTCAAAGCCGTTTAAAGCATACTATGATAAAGATGATAAAAAATGGAAGGCTGTAGATGCAACTAAAGAAACTGAATTGGAAGAGTTTGCAGAAATATCTAGAGAGTACATTAAAGACGATTATAGCATGGATACAATTTTTCAGATGATGGATGCACCGAAGCAAACTTTCTATGATAAATGCTATGATACTGCATTCTATTTTTCTACAGTAAAGAAGATGGGAATAAAAGACATTGC
>JBAXXY010000239.1:0-3315 GCA_037127655.1 Lentisphaerota bacterium | reverse complement strand
CTATTTGACTTGGAAGGCCAGAGAATATGACTATCCCACAAAATTTATTGAACTTGCCGGGGAGATAAACTCTGCGATGCCAAGATATGTTGTGGAAAAAACTCTTAATGCTCTAAACGATAGGAAGAAGACATTAAATGGAGCAAAAGTTCTGATTGTCGGATTGGCATACAAAAAGAATGTTGACGACATAAGAGAAAGTCCTTCATTCAAACTTTGGGAACTTTTTGAAGAGAAGGGGGCAATAGTTGACTATTATGATCCTTACTGCCAGGAAGTAAGAGATACACGGCATTATCCCCAATATGCGCACAAAAAGTCATTATCGAACATAGATGACATTTCCCAATTTGATGCAGTAGTTATTTCCACAGACCATGACTGTATAGACTTTGATAAAATACAGAAAAATGCAGGTTTGGTTATAGATACCAGAAATGCGGTAAAAATTTCGAGTAATGTGATTAAAGCTTAACCACGAATTTTTCGAATGGCACGAATAACAAAAGGAAAGATTAGCGTAATCAGCAGATAGATGGAAGTTTTGAATTAAAATTTTATGAATCAAATAGCTGTTAGACTAAAAAATTCTGAGTTAGATATTATCAAAAATTCATTCATAACGATTTTTAATCATGGTGAATTATATCTTTTCGGAAGCAGAGCGGATCTTTCCAAATGAGGCGGAGATATAGACCTTTATATAATCCCAGCGTTAAAAACAGAACTTACCAGAAAAAAAATTGAATTTTTGGTCAATATTAAGAAGAGTCTGGGGGAACAAAAAATTGATGTAGTTATTGATAGAAATCATAATCGCGAAATTGATAAAATTGCTAAAAATACAGGGGTTTTACTATGCAGGAATTAAAAGCAATCTTTGAATCGCTTGAACATTTATTCAAGAGTTGTGGCATAGATTACAACGCCTTAAATAGCAAAACTTTAAGTTAGGAATGGTTCGGCATATACGAGAATCAGAGAATAGTAAATAGTTTTCTCTTCAATTACATAAAGATACAGGATAAACTTGGCGCTAAACTCTTTAAAATGCTGCTATTTGATTTAAAAGAAATAAATGATTCATCTGTTCCCATGATAGATATTTTGCATACTCTTGAGAAACTAGGTATTATTGATAGCATTGATGATTGGGATAAATTAAGAGAACTCAGGAATGTACTTGCCCATGAATATCCCTCAGATGTTGATGACAGGATTGAGAATATAGCGCTTGCTGTTGAAGGATATGAAAAACTTAAAAACTATTTCCATAAAATAAAAACATATAGTGGATCGAAAGGAATACTTCTGATAGAGTAATTGGCGATAATCGGCGTAATTAGCGGATAAGCAAATTGAATAATGAATTTGGATGGTAGATGTTGAATTAAACTTTACAAACTTGAAACTTTATAACTTTTAAACTTTGTGTAACCACGAATTAATCGAATAATACGAATTTAATATTAGCGAAAATCAGTGTAATTAGTTGATAGCCTGAAATAAGTAATCTGTATCTGAAAACCAAAAACAATGATAAGCAGCGAATTAAAATCAATAATAAACAAAGGAGAAAGCCATTATATTGAGTTTAAATCTTCTTACAGTAAAGATGTTATTGAAACTCTCGTTGCTTTTGCCAACTCAAAAGGCGGCAGTGTGTTAATTGGCGTAAGTGACAAAAGAAGCATTATCGGTATTAACTATTCCAACGAAAGTATTCAAACATGGATTAATGAAATTAAACTTAATACCAGTCCACAGCTTGTTCCAGATGTAGAACTGATTGAAGCTGATAATCGCACTGTAGCAATTTTCAAAATTACAGAATACCCAATTAAGCCTGTTTCCTTTCGGAATAAGTACTACAAAAGAGTATTAAATTCCAATCATCTCATGGCTACTGATGAAATTGCTAATGAACATATCAAAACGATCAACGGAAGCTGGGATTTTTATCCTGATCCTAATCATACTATTGAAAATATTTCATTGAATAAAGTAACTTCATTTATAAGAAAAATTGAATTAAGAACACAAACTGCAATAAACTTGCTTCCTCTTGATTTTCTCTCAAAACTTGAGATTATCAGAAATAAACAACTTACCTTTGGCGCTTATCTGCTCTTTGTAAAAGACCATTGTCCAATCAGCGATATTCAAGTGGGGCGATTTAAAAGCGAAATAACAATAATAGACAGCATTTCCCTTAATTCCGACCTGATTACAGAAGTTGATGAGACTATCGCTTTCATCAGAAAACACCTGATGGTAGAGTATATTATTACATCTAATCCTGCCCATTCGGAACGCTTTGATTATCCTCTTGATGCAATAAGAGAAATTGTTATCAATATGATTGTTCACAGGGATTACAGGGACAGTAGTGCAAGTATTATTAAGATTTTCGATGAGCGTATCGAATTTTTCAATCCTGGAAAACTCTACGGTGGAATATCTTTGCATGATCTCCTCTCGGATAACTATATATCACAAACTAGAAATAAACTTATTGCCAACGCTTTCAAAGAAATCGGCTTGATTGAACGCTATGGCTCAGGAATAAAAAGGATAATCAATCTTTGCGAATCTCACGGCAATATAACCCCCAAGTTTGAAGAGATTTTTAACGGCTTTAGAGTGATACTTTATAAAAAAAAATATAATGTCACCGATAATGTCACCGATAATGTCACCGATAATGTCACCGATAATCGTCTTAGATTTATATTGAACTTAATTAAGGAAAACAATCAAATATCAGCAACTGCTATTGCCGAAAAATTAAATGTCACCAAAAGAACTATATTAAGAGCCATTGAGAAATTAAAACAGCAGAAAAAACTCAAAAGAGTTGGTTCAGGAAAAAGTGGTCACTGGGAAGTAGTATAAAATTTTAAAGAAGTTAACTTTAGTTAAACTCAGAACTCTTTATAAACGAAATTAATGGTCGTAACACGGACAACTTGCCCTTGATTTTAATATTAGCGATAATCAGCGGATAAGTAAATTGAACAATGATTTTGGATGGTAAATGTTGAGTTTTGAATTGAACTTTACAAACCTGATAACTTTATAACTTGATAACTAAGTGTGTCAACGAATTTGACGAATTATGAGTGAAGATAATTAGGCATAAATTGCTAGCATTCTTTTAAAAAGAACGAATATAAGTATAATTGTTCATTGTAAAAGAATGATTGTAGGAATAGCGTGACATTAATGGATAAACTAAAGCTTAAAAGTATTTTACTCGACCAGAAAGAATCCTTTAATTCCAGGAAAGAAAAACTGATCGGGCGCGAAGTACCT
>JBAXXY010000238.1:0-3321 GCA_037127655.1 Lentisphaerota bacterium | reverse complement strand
CGATTATTCCTTATATGATTTTCACACTGATAAAGTCTATTGGGTCCATTGATAAGGAAAGGGCTGGGCTGTTAGCCAAAAAATGGGGAATATGGCTTCTCATTTTATGGGGTGTAAGCATAGTTTTTGCTTTTGGGCTTCAGTTCTCTTTTCCTGACATTCCCAGGAGTAAATTTTTCAATCCTCTCGATACTATGGGAAGCAGTGATGATAATTTATTTGATCTCTTTATCCCTACTAATCCTTTCTATTCAATTTCCCGCGGTTACATACCTGCAATTGTGATATTCTGCGTACTTGTCGGAGTAGCTTTGATGGCAGAGAAGCGCAAGTCCGCCATTATTGAGTCTGCTGATATCTGGGCTTCTCTGATGAAAAAAATCAACGATTATATTACTCTGCTGCTTCCTCTAGGAGTCCTAGTTATGTCCTCTTATACATTTGGAACTCTGAGTATTATGAAACTCAAAGGCATTATGCTTTATATGTTTGCAGGTATATTTTATCTAGTTTTCATCTCTATGATAGTATATCCTGCGATAATGACTTCTGTAAGCAGAATCAATTACAGAAAGTTTATGAAATACACAATGCCTGCAGTTCTGGTAGCTTTTACAACCGGAAGTGTTTTCCTGGCATTGCCTGTGATATATAACCAGATGTTTAAATTCGATGAAGAAGAGAAGGGGTTTAGTTCTTTTGAGCAGGATCAGCAGGACAGAGGGAATAATATTATAAGGATTACAGTGCCGTTTGGATGGGTAGTTCCTGCCAGTTATAAGTTCCTCGTTATTTTCTTTATAGTTTTTGCCCACTGGTATTACGGTTCTTCTGGACATTTTTTCAGGTATCTCTTCTATTATTTAGGTGGGATTCCCTGCCTCTTTGGAAGCAATTCGGCGATAGTCCCGTTTCTGATACAGATTACTTCTCTGCCTAACAAAGCTTTTGATATTTTTATGCTTGTATCAAATTTCTTAGTATATTTTAACAATGCCAATGCTGCGATTTTTATCATGACGCTTACTATGCTGGCCTATTTATCAATAAGCGGCAATCTGAAAGTAAAACTTGCAAGGCTTTTAGCTACTTTGGCAGGATGTGTTATTATTTTTGTAATATTTGTGACAGCTTTGAATATGTTTATGACTCAATTGCTTTCTAATGATACTGAAAGCAGGCTTGAACTGCTCCATATGAATACCAGGCCTTTTAATCCAAGTATTTATAATGATATAAAAGTGGAATATCTTACGCTTGACAAATACAAGCCTGTTTCGCATCTGGATAAAGATGAAACTCTGCTGGAGATTATGTACAGAACTAGAACTCTTCAGGTCGGATTTAATCCCCAGGCAATGCCGTTTTCTTTTTTTAACAAGGAAGGAGTGCTTGTAGGATACGATATAGACTTTGTATATAAAATAGCTTCAGCGGCAGGATGTAACAAAATAGAATTTTATTCGATCAACAATGCCGATGAGTATCAGGAATGCATAGAGAAGGGAATGGATATTGCCATTTGTGCAGGAGGTTTTACTTATCATATCCCGACAAAAGATGTAACTGCTTCCAAATCTTACATGAAACTTACTCCTTCAGTAGCGATTACCAGGGAAGTGCATAATCAATATAAGGACTTTGAGTCTGTTGAACTGGCAATTGAAGAAGGCAAGGTAAAAGCATGTTACTTTTTTGGAGCAAAGGCACAGTACAATAGATTTTATGCAGATTATTCGCGTAAATACAATATTCAGCCTATCAACAACTATTTTGATTATTACGGCAGTAAAAAATTTGATGCTCTGCTTACAAGCGCAGAGACAGCTTATGTGATAAATATGTTTTATCCGGGACACTGGATATACATTTACCCTCACAAGGATCTTTTTTTCTTTTTCGCATATTTAATGCCTTCAGAAAACAAAGCAGAGACTTTCAGAAGCCTTATAAATGACATAATAGACTTTGATTCAGATAACGGTATAAGCAAACAAAGGTATAATTATTGGATACTGGGACAGGCTGACCTAACCAGTGTAGGAACATGGTCGGTACTTAGCTGGCTTCAGAAGAATACTTTGACTAGCCCATAGGGTCTTTTTAATTAATGTAGCTCAATAACCAACAAAATAGGAGATAATTCAATGAAAAGCATCAGAACACTATCATTATTGTCAGCAATGTTTCTTGTCACAAGTTTATGCTGCGCTTCGGATGATGTCAAAAAAGCAGATTTTAAAGATCCGATAAGTTTGGACAACGCTGTGAAATTAGTCATTGCCGATAATCCAAACTACGAAACTGCTAAAAAGAATCTGCTTCAGGCATATACAAATTACTTTAAAGCTGTTTCCGTTTTAAATACTAATGGCTCATCGTCGAATTCAGGATTAAATCAGAAAGAAAATACACTGAAAGACATCATTGGGATTCTGGATAAAAAATATAGAGATCAAGGGGAAAAAGATGCTTATACAATCATCAAGGATCTGCTTGCCGGAGATTCTGCCTTAACTTGTTATCAAATTATGCTTTATAGCGCAGCAGTTCAGGGAAATCTTGCAGATACTGCTTATTACCAGCAACTAATCGAAGACAGCGAAAACTCAGCTAATAAAAGCGAAAAGGATAACATTCCATCTTACAAGAAAGGTTTAGAGGTTGCTCAGTCAGAATTAGAAGTGAATGAGGCGTTTATTCAGATTTACACAGAAAAGCTTGCAAACCTGATGGGAATAACTGACGCTAAAACCATAGCTGATATTAAATTGGGTATTTTAGATGCTTCTGATATCTCAGCAAAGAGCAAGGACTACTACCTTGAAATATTTAACAAAAATAAGCCTGATATCGAGCTAAAGAAAAATTTCCTGATGCTGTTTGCAGATTCAGCCAGGAATACTGATCAGTCAGATTCAGGAATATTAGTAGATAAGAAATACAATGAGCTTCTTGCTTCTATTGCCAAAAGGGACAGCCTGAAAAAAGCTTTAGAGGATTCCTCATCTCAGCGGGATAAAATTGTAGAGGAATTTAATTCAGAAAAGGCAGATATCATAGCTCTTAATCACGCTCAAAATAAACTGATCAATAGCGAACTGAAATATGTCAATTCTGTAATTGAAGTTTCAAAGGCCAATTTTGTTTTAAATTTCGTAATTGGCAACTCTAATTATTAACTTTTTGATGATAGCAGGAAATTAATCTTCAATTCTGATCCGGCTTCAAAAGCAAACTGCTAAAGAGATGGATGGCAAGCAAGAATGACATTGATTAAATGGTACGAACAGCTTTCACTTAGCAAGAGAATTTATATTT
>JBAXXY010000237.1:0-3335 GCA_037127655.1 Lentisphaerota bacterium | reverse complement strand
ACTACATATCTTGTGCCCATTTTTAACATCATTTCCGGGATGAAATCAACAAATGGCGATTGTTTATATATCGATTCATAAATCTCTGTTGACTTGTCATCATCTTCAATCCATGGAACCCAGGCCCACGGTATTTCTCTATAACCTTCATAAAATGAGTTGCCTATTTCGTATTCTCGCCTGATTGCGTTTCTGAAAAAGGTCTGGTCTGGAAACTCCTCAGTAAGTTTCTTAAGAGTTTGAAATTCATGAAATTTCATGTCAGCCTTCCTATAGGATATGGATTCTGACTTTAAAGAATTAACTTTGAGCATATAGCTGTCTGCCAATATCTCGGCATCGTAAAAACCCTTTGCGGCGCCTCTAAAATCGCCCTGTCTGTATTGTTCTTCTGCCTTTTTGAATACTTCCTCTGCATCTGCGTCGCTAGCAAATGCGCAGTCGAAACAGAAGAAAGACAGTATTATCGCAAAACTATAAAGTAGAATCTTTCTGTATGGCACTATGTAGAAAACTCCTGTAAGGATAAAAAAGAATACAAAAAAGCCAATTCTCTTTTATTCTACTTAATAAAACAAAAAGCTCAACTCTGAAAAAAACAATTTAATATATTTCAGGTTTTGCCGAGCGCTCCATGAGGTCTTTCATGCATTGAGCAGGATTTTTATCTTCGTAGAGAGCCTTGTAGAGTTCGTCAATTATAGGGGTTTCGATATTAAGTTTTTTAGCAAGCTCATAGGAACTTTTAGTAGTTTTAACTCCCTCGGCTACCTTCATGCCAAGTTCTTTTTGGATTTCCGGCATCTTTATACCCTGTCCCAATCTTTCGCCAACGAAACGGTTTCTACTGTGTTTGCTGAAACATGTTACGAGCATATCGCCAATACCGCTTAAACCCGAGAATGTTTCGTATCTTCCGCCTAAAACTTTACCGAGCCTTGACATTTCGGCAATGCTTCTTGTAACCAGCGCGGCTTTAGAATTGTCTCCTAAACCCATGCCATCTGCAATTCCGGCGGCTATGGCAAACACATTTTTCAATGCACCGCCAAGTTCGACCCCGATATAATCATCAGTATAATAAACTCTGAAAAATTTATTCATGAGGAGAGATTGGACAAGTTCGCCTGTTTCTTTGCAGCTACATCCTGCGACAACAGCAGTTGGCGTGCCTTTTGACACTTCTTCAGCGTGACTTGGGCCTGATAGAACAACATATTTACACTCGCCTAAAATTTCTTTTGTTACCTGGCTTAGTCTTTCGAGTGAATCGTTTTCTATTCCCTTGCCGATATTTATTATAATGGTTTTGTCATTATTGAAAAATGTTTTCAGATTCTCTAGAAGTTTTCTCTGATACTGGGAGGGCAGGGCTAGAACTATTATTTCGGCACTAGATGTTGCCTGTTCTAGGTTTGATGTAAAACATATACTATCATTGAATGTTATTTGGGGTAGAAATTTTGGATTCTTCTTTGTCTTGCTCATCTCTTCTATGTAATCTGGAAATGGTCCCCAGAGTTTTACATTATGAGAATTATCGGCAAATAAATTGGCCATCGCGCTGCCCCATGCGCCGTCTCCAAGAACTGAAATATTCATTAAAAACTCCGTAGTCTAAAATTAAGTTCAAAAATGCTTCATACTTCGATTATACAAGATGTTCTTCCTAAAATTAAGAATGCCAAGATCGAATCTTACGAGATTTTAATGATTTCCGATGCATCTACTCTTTTTCTGGAAGATAGAGGGATAGTTTTATATCTGTGTTGATGAGCTTGAGAAATGTTTGCGGTTCATCAAACATGATGTCATTTTCAAAGTTTTTTGTAATTATCTGCTGTAGTTCATCCTGATTCTTTGGAGGATTGAGTTTGATGAAGTTATCGCTAATGCTTCGGGCAGTCATGACATAAGTATTATTGATTTTTTTGCAATCGTATTTGAAGAACCAATAATTGTTTTTGCCTGACGACAATTCCTGAAAAATCATCAGGTTGCTGTTCCCTATGGCAAGGCTATAGGCTTTGCCGATTGTGACATTACCGTCTTTGTTTGAGAATAATATGAAATAGTCGGTATCGGATATGGGAATGACTTTCAACTCCGGGAAATTTTCTCCAATATAATTACCAATGAGTTCGGGTTTTACTTGCTCTTTAGTTCCTGCTATCGGATATTTTGACTCGTAGCATCCGCTCAACAGGAATAGAGATAGTATCAGCAGAAATAGAACTTTCAGTGTTTTCATAGATGGGTTCCTCATATTATCCTAGTTCAAAAGTTGTTACTCCGAAGACTTTATTTAAGTCAATTTTCGGCTGTGATTTAGTGTACATTCTGGCGGTTTCAAAGACTTTTTTCATTCCGTGGATTTCTGCAAGCGCTACTGCCTCGAGATTTACTTCTGGCGTGTCGAGAAAAATCGATGTTCCTGGTTCTATAAAGTTAGCAAAGCTTACAAAGAGTTTATCAGCCAAAACTTTGTTGTCGGCAAATAGCGGACCTATTTTATAGCCTATTGAGCACTTTCTAATAAGGCTGTAGCCTGCTACTTTTCCATCATTTATAGCTATAAGAGCAAGGCTTTCTGGTTGTTCTAACCACAATTTAAGGAATTTTTCTCTCGGGACAGGGAAAAGCTTTTTGTCATAGTCAAGGATTGCTTGAAATGAAACTTCTGCTAATTTTACTATTTCATTAAATCTCTGGTTTGTCTGCTGAGCTTTGCCTTCAAAACGGATATTGCTGTAGGCAAATTTAAATCCTGATTTTTTGTAATTAGGCTGCTGAGTCAAGACACCGTCAAGACCTGCATTATTGGTTTTAAGTGAGACAAGGGCTTCATTCCAGATTTTCAGGCCATAGCCTTTGCCTCTGTATTCGGGTTTAACTATATAGAAACCAACAAAAGCGAAATCGTTATCGTAAGCTATCGCTGAAATGCATGCGATAGGTTCACTACCGAGCAGACCTACAAAGAAACCTTTTGGATCAGTTTGATAGAAACTTTCCAGATCATATAGCCCGGGATTCCAGCCTTCTTTCTCAGCCCATTTAATGGCGGTATCGGCGACCTCTTCTCTGGTCATATTGCGGATAGAATATGTTCTTTCTTTCATGGACATTAGGATTAAGATTAGATTGTGTGAACTCTGATAGTGTTGATTTCCCACTGTTTTTCAGCGTCGAAGTTGCCAGTGATGCCAATCATCTTCTGACCCTTCTTAACTATTTTTTTATCGAGCAGAATTTTCTTTATCATATTAGGGATAGTTACATACGGATTATCGCCCAGGCTTGCTTCGTCAAGAAGTATAGGATAAATATTATGT
>JBAXXY010000236.1:0-3375 GCA_037127655.1 Lentisphaerota bacterium | reverse complement strand
CTTTTGTTGTAACTCTATGGATATGTCTGAATAATCCTGGCAAACATCCACATTGGTAAAGATTATATGCTTACACCATTTACCTTCACCATTCTCATCAAAAATTACACTGCCACATGCTGGACAATACGCTGAAGGTGGATCTCCTTCCCACTCAAGATTTACGATTGGTATCATGCTAAATACTCCTTTTGGGTTGTTTATATATATTTATACCAATGGCCAACTTGGAGAGTTTTACCAATAAAAAAGCAGTAGTTCTATTACTCTTTTGCGGAGATATTCCTTCTCTTCATCCATAAGGAGAATCCAACAGGAGATATATCATATTTCTCCATTATTATCAGTTGAATTGCTCAAAAGAAGCTATTTCAAGTATTTGCAAAATATATCAAATATATTAGAATTCTTTTTGTAATCACTATTATTGTGGGAAGGGAAGAAATGAACAGTAAGAGCCCAAAAACTATACTCCTTGTTGAGGATGAACATCTATTAGCTAAAGTTGAAGGGTTAACTATTGAGAAGTTCGGTTATAAAGTCATTTTTGCTGATACTGGTGAAAAAGCTGTTGAAACATGTGAAAAATCACCTGATATCGACCTTGTCCTTATGGACATCAACTTAGGTGCAGGAATAGATGGACCCGAAGCTGCTAAACAGATTCTTGCAAAAAGACATATACCTATTGTATTTCTGACATCTCACATGGAAAAAGAGTATGTTGACAAGGTAAAACAGATTACCCGTTACGGCTATGTCATTAAAAACTCAACCCCCTTCGTACTTCAATCTTCTATAGAGATGGCATTTGAGTTGTTTGAAGCCAATAAGGACATTGAATCAAAAAAACGAGCTTTGGATTTTACCAATGAACGATTATCTAAATATTTCCATACTGCTGGAGTAATGTTATGCTCTCTCGATTCCGACGGCAAAGTAACTTCTATAAACCAAAAAGGTTGCGAAGTTTTTGGACTAGAGGAAAGAGAAATCATCGGTAAAAATTGGTTTGACAGCTTCCTGCCGAAAAATATTATATCTGAAATAAAGAAAGTATTTCAGTCTATTATCTCAGGCAACTTAAAACCTGTAGAATACTACGAAAACCCAATACTAAAGAAGTGTGGAGAAGAAAGGATTATTGCTTTTCACAATACGATAATTAAAGATGAGAATAACAATATAAACGGGATTTTATTTTCGGGTGAGGACATCACCGAACGCAAGAAGGCTGAACAACTGGTGCAGGCAAGTGAAAAGCGATTCAAGGCTCTCGCTGAGGCTACTACAAATTTCGTTTGGGTAACAAATGCATACGGAGAATTAATTGAAGATAATAAAGGATGGAAAAACTTTACTGGTCAAAGACAAGATGAAATTAGAGGTTCTGGATGGCTAAATGCGTTACATCCAGAAGACCGAGAGCAAGCCAATGCTATATGGGTTGATGCTATATGTATGTGAAGCTACTTATCGCCTTTTGCGTCATGACGGTATCTATCGTGTTGTTAAATCAAAAGGGGTTCCAGTAATAGATGTGAATGGAGAAATTCGTGAATGGGTAGGATGTATCATTGATATCACCGAGCGTGAAAACTTAGAAGCAAAACTTCAATCTGAGCTAATATTTAATAAGACTTTACTCGACAATATACCTGCAGGAGTAGTCGCCTGTGACGAGAAAGGGATACTAGCTTTATTTAACAAGACTTCAACTACTTGGCATGGTGTAGATGTTATGAAGTTGCCCCCTGAAGAGTGGGCTAAGCATTATGATTTATATTGTGGTGATGGAATTACCCCCTTACCAACAGCACAGATTCCACTACTCCGTGCTTTTAATGGAGAGAGTTTCCAAGATGCAGAAATGTCCATAGTAGTTAAGGGCAAACCACCTCGCTTCGTACTTGCAAACGGAACTCCCTTATATAACGACAAGAAGGAAAAACTTGGTGCTATCGCAATTATGAATGATACCACCGAGTATAAAAAAATATCCAATAAACTGCAAAGTGAAAAAGTAAACTTCCAAACCATAATGGATGCTCTTGAAGACGGTGTAACAACAATTGATTGTAACTACAATATACTATTCCATAATAGATATTTAAAAGAAAAGTTTGGGACCCGAGTCAAGTGCTATCAAACATATGAAGGTAAAGAAGAAGTCTGTGAAAATTGTCCTGTAAAAATGACGATTGCGGACGGCAAACCCCACACATCATTGAGGAGAATATTTGCACTAAACGGCGAAGAGTTATTTTTTGAAAACACTGCAACACCTATAAAAGATGAAAACGGAAAAATTATAGCCTGTCTTGAACTTGCTCGAGACATTACAGAGAGAAAGCGTTCAGAAAACAAGATTAAGACTCTGCTTGAGGAAAAGGAAATTCTGCTAAAGGAAGTTCATCACCGTACTAAGAACCATCTATCTCTTTTATCTAGTATGCTATTCTTGCAAATAGAATCCACGAAAGAACAAGCGGTAAAAGATTGTTTAACCGATAGTCAAAGCAGAATACATAGTATCTGTGTACTTTATGACAAGTTAACACTTACAGATAATTTCACAGAAATTTCTCTTAAAGCATATCTTGATAAACTTGTCGATGAACTCTTACTACAGATTCCGAGCAAATGCCGAGTTTCTGTAGAAAAGAAACTTGATGATATAGTTATCTCCTCAAGAATGTCATTCTCTCTTGGCATAATCATAAATGAACTCATTACAAATATTATAAAATATGCCTTTAAGAATAAAGATAAAGGAAAAGTTACCATTTCAACTTCAAAGCAAGATTCCAAAATTGTTGTTATTGTTCAAGATGACGGAGTTGGAATGCCTGAGAATCTGACATTAAATAACGCTACTAGCTTAGGTCTGAATCTTGTAAAAATGATGACTGATGGCATCAATGGAACAGTACGAATTGAACGCAATAACGGCACAAGGTTTATCTTGGAATTCCCAATATAATTGAACGCATTGCGAAAAAATATGGTGCGAATCTAAAATCCGAGAGAGTACTATATTTTCTTTCTCTTTTCAGTTAAAGCATTTATATATGACCAACTTCTAAAGGAATGAAATTGGTAATCCTAAAATCCTAGATAGGCCAAAAGATAAAGTGTGCCTATTGCAACTGCCAATAAAGCAATGATATAGATAAAAGTAAGAAGTGGAATTCTATAATTTCTTTTGAATATTCCTATCAGAATAGAAACAACCAAAATTCGCATCATTAGAAATAGATATATAAATGGAAGAACCATTGGAACAGCACTGCCTTGCATACCATACATCAAAAGGTTGTAAGCGATAAATTCAGCACAAATGATATAGGGTATGAGTGCTAAGATAATTGGAGT
>JBAXXY010000235.1:0-3377 GCA_037127655.1 Lentisphaerota bacterium | reverse complement strand
CTTCGGGATGGAATCTAAAGACTCCAAACATCTTTTCACCTTCTTTACTTAATCCGTACTCTTCAGAAGTTATGGCGTAACCTCTATCTTCTGCTTCGCTGGCTATTATTTCAGCAATATGAATATGAGGCACAGGTCTGTGCGTTCTTGTAGGCATTGGAGTCGGTACAGCCATAAGCTCTTTACGGCTTACTCTTCTAGCTCCACAATGGAGCATTAAACTGTTATTCATAAATTAATCTCCTTATTAAACTGCTATGGGCAGTGAGATGGTTTTGGATTGTTGACGGTGCCAGGACTTGCAAGCGGAATTATAAGCACAGCTTGAACAGTAAAAGCTTGTTTCATTGGGCATAAATACTTCTGCTGCTATGGCTCTTTCTGCTATTCTTATAAGCTGAGACAGTCGCCTATAATCATCTTCAGTCCTATAAGTATAATGCTGCTTGTAGCTTGGCTCTTTAGTCTTGGTTACAACATCATAACGGAACAAACAATCTGTATCTGTTAAGTGCTTATGGGCATAACAAAAACAGGTAGCTTGAAGATCCTTATCGGCTTTGCCCTCTGGCCATTTACTACTACTGGTCTTCCAGTCAACAATTATGGAATTGCCCGTCTCACTTTTTACAACGAGGTCGATCTCTCCAATTAAGGGCTTTAAAGAGCCTTCGATTGGAACAGAAAAGGCTTTACCTACCGCGAGGATATTATCTTCCATCCACTTCCGGCTGAGGCAGTCGATCATCTTCCGCCCTGTAGTATTTAGCTGATTGAAGTCATCGACAGTAATTTCTACATTGGGCGAAACTTTACATTCAATTTTCCATGCTTCGCTGAACACTTCCTGGGCTTCTTCGCTTGTTTCATAGATGCTCTGTTGCCTTAGCGTAGCTATCCATGAAGCCGTCTTGTGGAATGCACTTCCAAACAATAGGCTTACAGGAGTTGACTCCTGTTCAAGGTTATAGATGTACTTGAATGCCCATTGTAGGCTACAGATATTTAAGAATCCATTGAGGCTGCTGAAGCTCCAATGAGGTTTACTTCGTAGCTCTCTTAGTGTTTCATTCATAATTTTTCCTCTTTAATTGATTTCAATGATTTTGTTTTCAGAAGCTCTTTTCTCTGTAATGAAGTAGCCAATCCTATTTACAAAGTGAATCCCAGCTATTAAAAGATCTGTATCATCCTCTCCTTGAACTAAAGTCCATAGATGCTTTTTATTTGTCAGCATATCGTTCACAAACTTAAGTTCTCCGCCAAAAGTCTCGAACATGTAGCCGTCATAAGGCGCATTTAGATAGATAAGGTTTTTAAGAGGTTGATACTTCTTTTCCCATTGTTTGAAGTTCATATCAAGCTGCGGCGTAGTTTTGAATATTCTTTATCAGCGTACTGCAATCCTGCCTGCTGAGTTGTGAAGGTTCGTTGCAGCCGAAGTTCTGTAAATAACCAACAAGCGAGACATTGAGCTTACGAGCTATGTCCGTTAAGTATTTTACCTGCTTTGGACTTGCCTGATCATTGCTTGGTTGTTTGCTATTCTGAGGCTCAAATCTTTGTTGATTCTGTGCAGGTTCTTTAATATTGTTTGCCGGCGTAATTACTCTTATAAGCTCGGGCTTTGAAACTGTTGCAGTTGCCATTTTATCAGCGGTACCATCGATTTCAGATTCGACCGAAGCACGGACCATCTCAAATGTGCTGTGTATCTTCTCTCTCAATTGTTCCTGTGATAAACCGTCGGGTATCTCTAACTCTATTGAGGCTGAGTATCCTTTTGAGCTATAGTCTTGTTCAGCAGGTACTTTCTTGTTAAATGATGCGTTTAGTTTTAACATGATCTTTACTCCTAATATTAGTTTGAAGTTAAATAAAAAAGACTGCTCTCCGTAGCTTGGAGAGCAGCCTTATATTTAGATTGAGTATTTTTAGAACCCTGATACCTTCTTGAGCTTTTCAAGCAGTTCATTGGCACTACGGAACTCGCGTTCACGAGTCCTGCTGGCTTTTTGCATGTTGCGGAGCTGGTTGCTGACATCGATTGTAATGTCGATGATCTCCCTTGCTTTGGTTCTTACCGTGCTGATCTTGTTGATGAATTCTTCCATAGGGTCAGGCTTAATGTCTGATCCCTGGAATGTGGGTGTGTAGTTAGTGGCTGGTTTTTCTTGTGATACGCTTTGTTCGTTCATCTTGGACTCCTCTTTTGGTTTTATTGTTTGGGTCTTGGGTTGGTTATTTGAATCTTGACTCATTGCTTGTTCTATAAGTTTTAGAGTTTCTGAATTTTCTTTTAGCGGCATAAAAGCCATAAATGAATCGTTCTTGTTAGAAGCGATAATCGGCGAATTGCCTTCGTTGAAACTGAATTTGTTAAAGCCGAGGTTGAGCGCCCTTAGCAGCATGTCTCTGTTAATGGATTTAACTATTCCTTTGTAACTTCCACCACATTCAAAGACGACAAATATATGAAGTGGTTTAGCTTTGATGCCTTCGGAAAATACATTTAGAGAATTGCCCTGGATATGCAGATGAATAGCCTTGTGTTCTGCAAAAGCTTTCATAGGTAGGAGTTCAGCTTGTAGTCTGGCTATATCTCCATTCAAAATCTCAAAGCTGTGCGAAGTCTCTTTTGGCAGGACTTGCTTGTAGTCAGGGTATGTTTCATTGGATAGTTTTACGCTATATTCCCAATCCTGATTTGATATGGAGAGGTATTTATGATCGTTGAATTTGAGTATGCCTATAGAACTATCTTGTACAGAGAAAATCGAACTTGCCATGAACTTTGAAGCTGGTACAAGAGCCTGCTCGTTAATGCCTGTATCGCAAGTCATTTTGGCAAGTTGAACTCCATTCGAGGCTACTACAGATTTATTTTCTAGCAGTAAACACTTCAAAGCTTCTCTTGGTCCTTCTTTCAATGCTGAGGGAATAATACTCTGAATGCTTTTGAGTGCTTCTTTAGTGATCGGATTGCTTTTGGCTTTAGAAATATCAGGCACATCTGGCCATTCGCCTTCAGGATAGCTCAATAGAACTTTTTCCTTATGCTCTTCTATGTCTGTAGAGATTCGGATTTCCTTGTTATAGCTTTTTGTAAGAATGTATGTGCTGGCTGACTTTGAATATTCCACATACTCTTTAAGCTCATGCAGACTCACGATTACCGCTGTTGGATAGTCGGATTTGCCTTTGATGTTGCAACTAAGATATTCATTGAGATTCGTGGCAGCTATCTTTACTCCTGTGATAGAACTACTGATACTCACAGCCGACAGCACCGGCATTGATGCGTTTTTATTAATGACCTTGGAAAGTGAGGCAATCGCCTCTTTTAAGTCAGTTCTTGAGATTGTGATGCTCATAAT